>NZ_JBHXJK010000026.1:0-86592 GCF_042723255.1 Amycolatopsis thailandensis | reverse complement strand
ACGGCGAACTGAGTCCCCTGAACGCCCCGGCCGCCGGACCGGTGTTTACCTACCCACGCCTGAACTGGGCGTGAGTGGTGGTGCCGCGGCCGCCAGGGCGCGACGGTGAAGGAATTGGGACGTTGAACGTCCCAATTCCTTCACCGTGGGGTGGCAGACGAGGTGACAGGGGAAGATCCCGGACGCTCAACGGCCGGAATCCTCCCCCGTCGACCACACCACCACGACGAAACGGAGCCCCACCGACGACAGACCCAGGTCATTCACCGCCCCGACTCCCACACCAACCAGACCGAGCGTGGAAGATCCGGGACGTTCAACGCCCCAAATCCTCCACACTCGCCGATCACACCAGTGGGCAGGCAAAACGAGTCCGCCAGAACCCAAACGCCACTCACGACCCGCTCACGCGACTTCGCCGAGCCCTGACCGGGTTCACCCCGCCCGGTGACCACGCATCGCCGCGGCCAGCTCGGCACGGCCGCTGATGCCGAGCTTGCGGTACGAACTCGTGAGGTGCTTCTCCACCGCACGCACGGTGACCTCCAGCAGTTCCGCGATGTCGCGGTTGCGGCGGCCGGACACGGCCAGCTCCACCACCCGCTGCTCGGTCGCGGTCAGCAGGCCGCCGTCCGCCTGGTCCGACGGCTCCGCGGATCCGGTCAGCCAGCTCGCCCCGCAGCCCGCCGCCAGGCTGCGGCCCTCCAGCAGCCGCTCGCGGGCGTCCGGTCCGGTGCCGCGTTCCCCGAGCAGGACCAGCGTGCGGGCGAGTTCGAGCCGGTCTCCCGAACGGGCCAGGACTTCCGCGGCCTCGCGCAGCACCGGGACGGCGTCCTCGTCCCGGTCGAGCAGCGTCGCGCGGATGCGCAGGGCGCGTCCCACCGAAGACGGCGCTCCCCACGACGACGCCCGCTCGACCTCGCCCTGCGCGACGGCTTCCGCCCGCTTCGGATCGTCGGTCGCCGCGAGCAGGAGGGCGATCTGGCCACGCAGCGGCAGGAGGACCCGGTTCCCGAAGCGCTCCAGCTGGTGCACGCAGTCGAGGAAGTACTCGGCGGCCGCGGTGTGATTGGCCTCGGTCAGGGCGAGGGTGCCGTGGGCCAGTGACCGCAGCCAGGGGTCGTGCTCGACTTCGAGGTTGTCGACGAGCAGCCGCGCGAGCGCCGGATCTCGTTGCTCCATCGCGATTTCGGCCAGTACCCGCATCGCCGTCATGGTGATCCCGACCCGGCTGGGCCCCGCCGACGTCAGCACCGCCTGGGCCCGGTCCCTGGCCACGCCGAGCAGGCCCGTGGCGGAGGCCACCAGCGCCTGCCCCGCCCAGGCGACCAGCGTCGGCAGGTCCGGATCGGCGGCGGCGCCGCACGCCGCGGCGAGCCAGGAGTCCACCCCGTCGAGCGAATCCGCGGCGGCCAGCACCAGCACCGTGAGCGGGAGCGTGGTGTACATCTGGTCCGGTGAACCGGGTTCCCGTTCCAGCACCTGCCGGGCTAGGTCCACAATGGACTCCCGGGGCGCGGCGCCCGCGACGGTCATCAGATACAGCAGGACGGCGACCAGCTCCCGCTGGGCCGAGGAATCCTGGGCGGGCGCCGGGCCGAGCTCGGCCAGCCGGTCCGCCGCCGCCTTCCCGACACCGGGCACGCCTCGTTCGTGATACCGAAGCCGGGCTTCCATGCGCAACGCCGCTTCGGCCGCCTCCGGCCCCGGGACGTCCCGCAGTTCCGCGAGCACCTGCCGGAGACGGCGGACGTCCGCGGCGAAGCGGACCCCGGCCACCACCGGGAGCAGGCCGAGCGCGAAGGCGCGGTCGACCGGATCCCGCATCAGGCCCAGCGCCTGGTGCAGATGCCGGTGAGCGGCGGGCAGGTCGTAGCCGCGTTCGACGGCGGCGAGGTCGACGAGCAGTTCCGCGCGATCGGCCCCCGGATGCGCCAGCGCGTGCTGCAGGTACTGGGCCGCCGTCTGCGGCGACGAGTTCGCCAGTGCGGCGCTGGCCGCGGTCCGCAGCACGTCCGCGGCCCACGGTTCGGGTTCGGCGACCGTGGCCAGCAGCTGCCGTCCGATCTGTTCGACCGGCCTTCCGTTGCGGTAGAGGACATTCGCGGCGCGCAGATGCAGCCGGTCCTGTTCCTCCGCGCTCAGCTGATCGGCGACGAGATCGCCCGCCATCTCCCCGGCGAACCGCAGCAGCCCGTCGGCGGGGGCCTCGACGACACCCAGCCTGCGCAACGCGCGCAGCGCCGCGTCGAAGTCCGGCGAGTCGAGGCCGGCGAGCTCGGCGAGGACACCGGTCTCGGTCGGCTCGCCGAGCGCGGCCATCGCCTTGGTCACCGCGCGGACGTCGTCCGGCTGGGCGCGCAGGCACCGGGTCAGCCGGGCCGCGGCGGGTGAGGGCCGCAGCGCGGCGAGCTCGGCCGCCGCCGAAGCGACCGGGCGCAGACCATGCCCGAGCATCGCGTTGACGAGCGCGTCCAGCAGCATCGGCGAACCGCCGGTGCGCGCGTAGCAGGCGTCCGCGAACTCGGGCGCGGGTTCGGCTCCACAGCGGGCGGTCAGATACGCCCGGACACCGGCGGGCGAGAGCGGGGTGGCGTGCACCGTGCGCGCGGCGGTTCGGGCGATGTCCTTGACCACGATGTCGTCCGCGGAATCGTCGCCCTCCAGCAAGGTCGCGACGACGAGGACCCGCAGCCTGCTCATCCGCTTGGCCAGATAGGCGAGCCAGCGTGCCGAAGCCGGGTCGGCCCACTGCAGGTCGTCGACGAGCAGCGCTACTGGGCCGGTGTCGCGCACCATTTCGGTGAACAGCTCCAGCAATTCGTGCAGGACGAGGTGAGCGCGGCGCGGGTCGGCCTGGCCGGCGGGGAACTCGCCCTCGGCCCGGACAGCGGTGAGCAGTTCCCCGCGCCGGCCCGCCTCCAGCAAGGGTTCAAGCAGCAGCCAGACCACGCCGTGGGCGACCCCTCGCTCCAACGGCGTCGCCGCCGCCCGGACCACGCGCACGCCCCGCGCGGCGGCTTCTTCGCCCGCCGCGTGCACCAGCGCCGACCGTCCGGCACCCAGCCCGCCGCGGACGACGACGAACTCCCCCGCCCCGGCACGGGCCTCGGCGACCGCCCCGGCGATCGCGGCCAGCTGATCCGCTCGTTCGATCATCATGACGGCGGTTCAGAGCTCCTTGTCCAGCGCGTCGAACAGCTCCCGCAGTTCGGCCCGCCCGGTCACCTCGAGCTGCCGGTAGATCGCGGTGAGCCGGAGCTCGACGGCGCGTTTGCTCACGCCCAGTTCCTCCGCCAGTTCGGCGTTGGAGGCGTTCGAGAGCACGCGACGGACGAGGTCGGTCGCGGCGGGCGAAAGCGCCCGCCATCGCCGGGACGCCGTGCGATAGGACCGGCGCGGCCGGTCGGACAGTCGTTTCCCGAGGTCCGCGATCCGCGACGTCGCCCAGGCGAGCTGGTACGCGGTGGCGAGCCGGTCGGCTTCGCGCAGCAGCCGCGGCACGCCGCTGGTCTGGCCGCGGTTGAGCTGCGCGGCCGCGAGCAGCAGCACCGCCTCGACGTAGAGCACCCTGGCCGGGGACTGCTGGAGCGCGTTGACCGCCTGCGTCAGCCGGAACACCGCGTCCTCGGACCGGACCGCGACGCCCGCGCTCAGATGCGTCCGCCCGATCGCGGTGCGCGTGCCCCAGTTCTGCGCCAGCCGCCATTCCTCGCTGATCATCGCGGCCGCGGTGTGTTCGTCGCCGAGCGCCTGCGCCGCGATGGCGACGTGCGAACGCCACGGCACCAGACCGGGATTCAGCCAGCCCGCCGCGTTCATCCGCCTGCCGCATTCCTGGAACAGGCCCAGTGCCCGCCGATGGCGTTTCAGGTCCAGTTCCAGCAACCCGCGCATGAAGAGCAGGTACGGCGCGGAGTACAACGGTCCGCCGTCGACAGCCGCGTCGACGGCGCGCTGGGCGGCGTCGAGATCCCCTCGGGTGAGCGCCGCCGCGATCGCGATCGTGCTCAGCGAGTCGGAAACCGACAGCGGCCAGCCGTCCGGCGGACCGGCCGCGGCGGCCTTGGCGAGCGCCTCCTCCGCGGCCTGCACGCGACCACGTTGCAGGTGGATCCAGGCCTGACCGGTGAGGCCGAGCGCCACCGGCACCCCCGCCCCGGCGGCGCTCGCGTCCGCGATCACCTCTTCGTAGACCGAAAGCGCTTCCAGCACGTCGTCGGTCTGGGTGAAGGTGATGGCCAGCGCCAGCCGCGGCGAATACAGCGTCATGGGTTCGTTCGACGGATCGGCGGCACGCCGGGCCAGACGGCGGGCCGCCCGCCCGTCACGGCAGGACGTCGTCACGAGCCAGGACGCGGCGGCCGCCTGCGCCGGAGTCAGCGCGGCCGGATCGACGTCCGCGACGGCGGGGACGCCGAGCAGGGCGGCACCGGCGCCGGACCCTTCGGCCAGCCAGTGCAGCGCCACCAGATCCGCGCGATCCCGGTCGTCCAGCACGGCCTCGCTCAAGACGGCCAGCTCGCGCAACGCGTCGTCCCGGGCCCCTCGCTGCATCATCAGGTCCACAGCGGACAGTCGCGTTCGGACGGTGTCGTCGCCGGAAATCCTGGTGGCCCTGGCCAGTCGCAGGCCGCCGGTGAACGGGCACGACGACGCCTCGACTGTTTCCAGTTCCAGGCGCAGCCGCGCGGAAGTCCCGGGCGGCGCCGGTTCGGCGAGCGCCCGCCGGTAGTACCGGGCCGCTTCGGCGTGGTCTCCGGCTTCGCGACGGCGTAACGCGGCCGCGTGCAAGGTCTCCAGCGCCCAGGCCTCGCCGACCGGCTGGGAACCGAGCAGCAGCCCGGCCACGTCCTCCTCCGGGGCGGCCCGGCGATGCCCGAGTTCCGCGGCCCGGCGGCGTGTTCCCGCCCGCTCGTCCGCGCCGGTGGCGGCCAGCACCCAGGTGGCCACCTGGGGGTTCATCGGTTCGGCGGGATCGGTCCCGATCAGGCCGGAGTCCGCCAGCACCCGCAGCGCCCGGTTCAGCGGCATGCCGAGCGGGGCGGCGAGCGGCCGCAGGTAGGCCTCGTCGAGGGTGCCGATGGCGGCGATCGTCCGCACCAGCGCGGCGAGATCGGACGGCAGCCGGGCGAGCAGGTCGAGCACGGTGTCGCGGCGCACGTCCGCGGTGATGGCGGTGATCTCCGCGCCGGGCGCCTGACAGGCGGACGATCGGGCGAGGACTTCCGCGAGCAGGGCCGGGTTCCCCTCCGTGGCCGCGTAGACCTCGGCGACGGGCAGCCGCGGCGCCGGAACCGCGTGCACCAGCCGCCGCACCGCCGCCTCGCTCAGCGGCCGCAGCCGCACGACGTGCCGGTTCTCCCAGGGAAGACCCCCGAGGTACAGCGGCGCGTCGTCGCCGTCCGCGTCCTGCGAACCGGAATGCGCGGCGACGAGCAGCACGGGGTCGTTGCCCCGCCGTCGTTGCAGCGCGGACAGCCAGGCCTCGGACTGCTCGTCGGCCAGGATCAGATCGTCGACGACCAGCAAAACCGGGCAGCGCCGGGCCGATTCCAGCAGCCGCTGGCACAACAGTTCGTGCAGGACCTGGACGTCGGTGCCGTCCGAAAGCGCGGCGTGCAGCCACGGGACGTCCGCGAGTTCCGGGATCGAGGCGAGCAACTGGGACAGGAGCCCGTACGGCAAGTCCGCTTCGGTGGCCGATCCCCGCGCGGTGAACACCTGCAGACCCCGCTCGGCGGCCAGGGACGCGACCTGGTCCAGCAACGCCGTGCGGCCGCTGCCCGCCGGGCCGAGCACGAGCGCCGAGCCACCGTGCCCGTGTTCGAGATCCTCGATGAGCCGGGTGAGCAGGCGCAGTTCGGTCTCGCGCTCGACGAGTTCGTCCGCGCCTTCGGCTTCGAGCCGCCGGACCGCGCTCACCGGACGCCTTCGAGGACGGCCGGACGGTCATCGGTGTGGCCCAGTACCACCGCCAGTTCGGCGCGCCCGGTGATCCGCAGCTTCCGGTACACACTCGTCAGATGCGTCTCGATGGTCCGGACGGTGACGAACAGGCGTTCCGCGATGACCCGGTTGCTGACCCCGCGTCCGGCGAGCCGGGCGATGTGCCGTTCAGCCGGGCTCAGCGAAGCCAGCGGCGTCACCTCGCTCGGGATCCCCGCCCCGGCCGCGGTCCGCTGGGCGCGCCGGAGCAGAAAACGGTCCCCTGTCCGCAGGCTCAGCTCGACACAACGCCGCAGATGGGTGCGCGCCGCGGCGGTGTCCCCCGCGTCGACGAGCGCGCGGCCGAGGTGGAACTCCGCCAGGGCCTCCTCCAGCCGCGCGGGTGAGCCGGCCAGGACGGCCGTCGCCTCTTCGATCAGCCCGATCCGCCCGGGACCCCGGGTGGAGACCGCCGTCGCGAGCTTGGCCATCCCGATCGCCCGCGGGGTACCCCAGCGCACGGCCGGTCCTGCTCCCTCGGCGGCGAGATCCGCGGCGGCCTCGAAATGTCCTTCGTCGGCCAGCAGGCAGGCGGCTTCGAACCACCACGGCGCCAGCAGCGGGTTGGCGATGCCGACGTCGGCGAGGCTTTCCCCGCAGAGATGGAAAAGCTTCAGCGCCGCCTCGCGATCGCCCGCCGCCCAGTGCACCCGCGCGTCGACGAGCTGGAACCACGGGCGCATCACCGTGTGGTCCCACAACTGCGGGGAATCCGCCTCCCGCAACAACTTCATCGCCTTCGAGGTGTCGCCCTGCTGGGCCGCGACGGTGGCGAGGGCGATCCGAGGGACGACACCGCCGGTGCGTCCCTCGGCGCGGCGGCTGAGCGCGTAGGCCTGTCCGGCGTCGGCGGCCGCGGTGGCGAGGTCCCCGCACCAATGCCCGAGCAGGCCACGGAAGGCGAGGTATTCGCTGCGCTGAGCCGGGACGAGCTCGATGGCCCGGGTCAGTTCGTCCCTGGCGACGTCGACCTCGTCGGTGAGCAGCAGGGCCAGCACGGCGGAGCTGACGGCCGAATCGTCGGTGGTCGGGGTGTATCCGCGGATCGCGCGCATCGCCCATTCGGCGGCCTCGCGCGGCCGGGTCCCGTCGAGCGCGGCGACCACGGCGCAGACTGCCAGATGCCTGGCGTCGACGACGGTCTCCGGGCCGCCGGAGTTCCGCGGCTGGATCCGGGTGTCGAGCTTCGCCAGGCTGTCCCGATCTTCGATGCCCACCAGGCACAGCAGCCCTTCGAGATGCCCCCGGAGCTGCTGGTCCATCTCACCGCCGAGCACGGTGAGCACCCTGTCCAGCACGGTGACCGCGGTCCCGCAGCGACGGGCGACGAGTGCCGCGCGGCCCAGTTTCACCGCGGCCCTGGCCCGATCGACCGGATCCTGCTGGAGTTCGAGCGCGCGGCGCAGCAGGTCGAATCCGCTGTCCGGTTCCAGGAGCGCGACCGTCTCGGCGAGCTGGACCGCCAGCCCCCCGTCGGACGGCCTGGCCGCCGCGGCGGGACGGAGATAGCGCAGCGCGTCCCAGGGCGCGCCCCGGTCGCAGGCGCAGCTCGCGGCGTCCCGCAGCAGGTCGACCATCCACGAGTCCAGCTCGGCGAGTTCGAGCAGGTGCTCCGCCACCTCCTCCGGCGATCCGGCCGCGTCGCTCAGCAGGATCGCGGCGGTCCGTCGCCACCGGCCCAGCTCGGCGGGTTCGAGCGCGTCGAGCAGGCCGTCCCGAACCGGGTCGTGCCGGAAGGAAAACCCTTCCGCGGCAAGGATGTGCTGACTCCGCAGCAGTTCGACGGCGGTACCGGCGGTGCGCGCGGGGACCTTGGCCAGCCGGGCGACCAGGGACAGATCCTGCCCGCCGAGCACCGCGATGGCGGTGGCGACCTTCCGGGCGTAGTCCGGGACACCGGCGAACAGGGAGTGGATCAGCGCCGCCCCCGCCGCGGAGCCGGCCACCGGAGCGATCCCGGAGGCGACCTTGCCCAGTTCGTCGAGCATCTCGCGCAGCAGCAAAGGATTACCGCCGGACTGCTCGACACAGTGCCGGACGAAGGCCTCCCCCGGCTCTGATCCGACCGCCTCGCGCGCGAGCGCGGCGACCGCCTCCGCCGGCAGCGGGCCGAGGTCCAGCACTTCGGTGCCGTACCAGGATTCGAGGTCCGCCAGGCGTTCCGCCGCGCCTTCCGAGCCGTCGGCGGCCGATCGGACCAGGATCATCCGCACCGGCAGCCTGGTCGAGTGCCGGGCGAGAAGGCTCAGCCACCGCACCGTCGGTTCATCACACCATTGCACGTCGTCGACGGCGAACACGATCGCGGACCGGCCGCCCGCCCAGTCCGCGAAATCCTCGTACCAGGCGGCGAAGTCGTCCGGGTCCGAGGCCCGGACACCGGCCCGGTTCAGCTCCGCGAGCAGTTCCCGGGAAGCCGCGGCCCCGTCGTCAGGCGCGCCGGCACCCCGGAAGACGACGGTGTCCGTGAGCGCGGCCAGCGCGGCGTCCAGGAGGCTGGTCTTGCCGATGCCCGCCTGCCCTCGCACGACGATGACCGAGCCCTTGATGACGGGGCCCTTGATGACGGAGCCGTGACCGGGCGCGCCGGGGCTCAGGCGAGCGGCGAGCCGGCGGAGCTCGTCGTCACGTCCGGCCGGCGCGCGTCCAGGTCTGTTGGCATCCACCATCTCCGCCTCCCTGTCGTCCCATCGGAGTCGTCGCCGTCACACAGAGCGAACAATCGCTTACGTGCTTCCATCTCATCGTGTGATCGTCTTACCGAATAGAGCGTGCAACCTCGATAAGGGTTATCCCTCACTACAGGGATAGCAGGCGCTCAGATGAGCAAGGTGCTCGTCGACGAGGGTTTTCGAGCGTGGAGCGGCACGGGTCGGCACACCGCCGCGCGCGAACCTTGGCGTGTCGAAGAATGACAGAAGTCGCCCCGGAAGGGAAACAGGGCGTGAATCAAGGATGCCCGCGAGGTTGCTCCCGGACCACCGCCCGGCGCCACCGACAGCCGACCTGACCGCTCAAACGAGCGAAACGGCCTCGAAGGACATTACGAATTCTGCCGAAATACGTGCAACCGAAGTGGCCGTTCACTGGGACCGCACCGTAATCGCACGAGCACGTCACGCCGCGGCCACCCGCAGGCCAGGTTGGGGCCGCTCAGCTCGCGCGCCGGGACTCCGGCACCCGCGGCGGCCACGCCGTCGAGTCCAGCAGGCCGGTGGCGAAGGCCCGCGAAACCAGTTCGACCCGGTTGCGCGCCTTGAACTTCCGCTGGAGCCGGGCGACGTGGTAGTCGATCCCCTGGCGGCTGAGGTAGAACTTGTCGGCCATCTCCAGGCTGGACAGGCCGCTGGCGATCCCCTGGAGGATCTTCGCCTCGATGTCGGAGACCGAGCTCAGCTGCTCGGCGCGGGCGGGGCCCGTCTCGGGAAGCATGGTCAGCAGGATCGCCGCACCCGGCGCCCGCATCCGGCCCGCCACAATGGTCAGCCTGTCGGCGCCGCCGGAGCCGAGCCCGGTGACGCTACCGCGGAACCGCTGCTCCCAGCCTTCGGCGACCCGGTTCAGCCGGTCGCGCAGATGGTCCGGACCAGCGGTGACGAGCTCGGGGAACGATTCGCCGAGCACGTCGGCGGGACGGCGACCGAGAAGACGGTAGAAGGCGGCGTTGCCACCGCCGAGCCGCAGTCCGGCGCTGAGCGCCGCCAGCGGCATGTCGGCGACTTCCACGAATTCACTGATGATTCCTGGTCGTGCGGTACGACCCGCGTCGAAAGCTCGCTTGCCGATCGGGGAAATCGTTCGGATGCCGGCCATGGAAAGCCCCCTTCTGCCTGAGCCAAATGTGTCCACCAAAGCCGTCCCTGCCCAAGACTCGGCAAACACTACGAACCGGCTGTCGACGGGGTCAACGAATTCCGGAGCAGTTCGTGGCCACCGAACCCACCGTGCGGACAGGCCGTACCGAAGGTTCGGTATCGGGGTATCGGCAGGAGAATCCTCAGCTCAGCGGCCGATTCGGTAACCGAACCTCCACCGCGGGCCCACACCACGAGGACCGAAAGGCGAATTCCGCGTGAAGAACCTCTCGCGTTTTCGCTCAGTCAAGATAGCACCGAATCCGCCGATGCTTAACATTGATTTAAGGTAGATCTCGGCGGCCGCGCGAACGGCGTGACCGGTCATCGGTACACGCCCCGCCCGCCTATCGATCGATCGAATCGTGAGCGACGGCCCGAACGATCGCCCGACCGGAATCGTACCGTCTATTGTGGACGCTCGAAAGTGACAAGGCCGCCCCGGGTGTTTCACCCCAGGGCGGCCCTGCTCGGAATCAGACGGTTTCGCGCGTGGTCACCGCGTCCTTTTCCGCGGCCAGCGCGGTGCAGGTGCGCACCCACAGCTCCCAGCCCGCCAGCGCCTGGCTGCAGTTCCAACCGGTCCAGCGTCCCGCCTGCGCGCCCTCGTTGCCGGCGCGGTTGCAGGAGGTTTTGCTGCTCCAGCCCTCACTCACCTTGCGATACGGCGTGCAGGAAGCCGCCGCGACGTCACCCGACGCGCCGGCCGCGCACGGTTCCGCGGTGCTCGCCATCGCCGAGCCCGCGGTGAGCACGGAGCCCGCCAACGTCGCCGCGAGAACGGCACCACGGAGCACAAAGCGCTTGTCCATTGAGTTTTCCTTACCGCGAGCAAGACCCCGGGACCACTCTGGCCGATCCCCCGGCGAAGATCAACCTGGTTGCCGGCGGCCGGGCAGCGAGGAGGTACATGAAGGCCCCCTTGCTTGCGCTAGACGCAATGAAGGGGGCCTTCATGTACCTCACAAGGCGCGAAGGCGCAGCCGCCGTAACGGCTGATGCATGCGGTGCGAAACGTGGCGATCACCGATTCCCAGCTCATGGGCACGGTTGCGCATGCGTGCATCCCAACGGTGCACTCGTCGTTACGCCAACCGGAAGGAAGACCATGTCGGTCACCGACGAACTCCTGGCCAACAACGCCGACTACGCCGCGCGCTTTTCCGGACCACTCCCCTTGCCGCCCGCCAAACACGTCGCCGTGCTCGCCTGTATGGACGCCCGCATCAACGTCTACGGCGTCCTCGGCCTGCAAGAAGGCGAAGCGCACGTCATCCGCAACGCGGGCGGCGTCGTCACCGAAGACGAGATCCGTTCCCTCGCGATCAGCCAGCGGCTGCTCGGCACGCGGGAAATCATCCTCATCCACCACACCGACTGCGGAATGCTGACCTTCACCGACGACGGCTTCAAGGAATCCATCCGGCAGGACGTCGGCGTCAAGCCGCCCTGGGCCGCCGAAGCGTTCAGCGATCTCGACGAGGACGTCCGTCAGTCGATCGAACGCATCAGGAACAGCCCGTTCATCCCCGAGAAGGATTCCGTCCGCGGCTTCGTCTTCGACGTGGCCACCGGGAAACTGAACGAGGTCACTCCCCGATGACCTGCTCCACCTTGCGCTGCAATTTGTTCATCCCGCCGAGCCAGCGGTCGGTCTGCGTGGCCCGCGCGGCGTAATAGTCCGCCACCTCGGGATGCGGCAGCACCAGGAAGCGTCCGGCGGCGATGGCCTCGAACAACGCGTCGGCGACCTGCTCCGGCTGGATCGCCGACGCGCCCATCAGCAGTTCGCCCGCGGGTCCGGTGTTCTCCAGCATCGCCGTCCGCACGCCTTGCGGGCAGATCGCCTGCACGGTGATCCCGCGGTGCCGGTACGTCGCCGACAGCCATTCGGCGAAGGCGAGCGCACCGTGTTTGGTCACCGAGTACGACGCCGAGCCGAGGCTGGTCAGCAAGCCCGCCGCCGACACCGTCGAAATGAAGTGCCCGCGACCGCGTTCGAGCCACGCCGGCAGCAACAGCCTCGACGCCCGCACGTGCGCCATCACGTTGACGTCCCAGATCCGCGCCCAGTCCTCCTCAGGCGCGTCCACGCCGCCCATCGGCGCGATCCCGGCGTTGGCGCAGAAGACGTCGATCTCGCCGAGGGTTTCGCGAGCGGCCGCGATCAGCGACGCGACACCCGCTTCGCTCGCGGCGTCACCGGCCACGGCGGTCCCGCCGATCTCCTTAGCGACTTCGGCCGCTGCGTCCCCGTTCAGGTCGCCGACGACCACCCGTGCACCCTCGGCGGCGAACCGGCGGGCGAGGACGGCACCGATGCCGCCCCCGCCGCCGGTGACGACGACACCGGCCCCGGAGAACGATGCGGTCACAGGCCACCCGCCAGCGTCACGCCGCCGTCGAGGACGACCGTCTGCCCGGTGATCCAGCCCGACTCCTCCGAAAGCAGGAACGACACCGCGCCCGCGATGTCCGCCGGGACGCCGAGCCGCTTCATCGGGTACGACTCCGACACCTCTTCTTCGCGGCCTTCGTACAGCGCGGTCGCGAACTTGGTCTTGACCACGGCCGGCGCGACGGCGTTCACCCGGATCTTCGGGCCCAGCTCGAAGCCGAGTTCCTTGGTGAGCCGGATCAGCGCGGCCTTGCTGACGCCGTACATGCCGATCCCGGGCGACGCGCCGAGCCCGGCGATGGACGCGACGTTCACCACCGCGCCGCCGTGCTCCCCCATCCACGCGTCCCGCGCCCGGCGGGTCCACGAAAGCGGCGCGAGCACGTTGACGGCGAAGATCTTCGCGGCGGCACCGGGGTCGATGTCCAGGGTCGGCCCGAACACCGGGTTGATGCCGGTGTTGTTGACCAGCATGTCGAGGCGGCCGAAGGTCTCGATCGTCTTGGCGACGGCCTCGTCCTGGTGCTCGGCGTCGTCGGCCTTGCCGGGGACGGCGATCGCGACCGCCTCGCCACCCAGTTCGGCCACGGCCTCGGCCAGCGGCTCCGGCTTGCGCGCGGTGATGCACACCTTCGCCCCGCGCTCGACCAGGTCCTTGGCGATCCCGAGGCCGATACCCCGGCTCGCGCCGGTGACGATCGCGACGCGATCCTTGAACGAGTTCACTCTTCGATCTCCTCTGTGTTCACCAACGAGTGTTCACCCACGAGCGCAGTCACTAAGCGAGCGCTCACTTACAATGGGAAGGTCCGAAGGTGGTGTCAAGCCCACCATCGGCGTACGAGCGTCTGGGAGGATCTGCGGATGACCATGTCGCTGTCGGCCGAACTGTGGCCCGATGTCCAGCCGGAGACGGCACGCCGACTGATGCTGGCCGGGGTCGAGTCGTTCGCTCAGCGCGGCTATCACGCGACCACGACCCGGGACATCGCCTCGGCGGCCGGCATGAGCCCCGCCGCGCTGTACGTCCACTTCCCGTCCAAGGCCGCGCTGCTGTTCGCGATCTCGAAGTACGGCCACGAGCAGACACTCTCCCTGGTCGAGAGCGTCGTCGCACGCGAGACCGACCCGGTCGAGCGGATCCGGCTGCTGGTCGAGGACTTCGTGGCCTGGCACGCGCGGCGGCACACCGTGGCCCGCGTGGTGCAGTACGAACTGCACGCGCTGCCGGACGAGGAGTTCGAGATCGTCGCGAAACTGCGCCGCCGCATCGAGCAGGTCGTGCGCGAGGTCATCACCGAAGGCTCGCGGGTGGGCGTCTTCACCGTCGGCGACCCGCACACCGCCGCCCGCGCCGTACTCTCGCTCGGCGTCGACGTCTCCCGCTGGTACAGCGACCGCGCCCGCCAGACCCCGAAGAAGCTGGGCCAGGAGTACAGCGAGCTGGTGCTGCGCATGCTCGGCACGAAACTCTCCTGACCAGTACTGATCGACCTCCGTCGGCGCTACCGCCACCAGAGTGACATACCAACTGGTCGGTATCGAGAATTACCCGTTGAGACGTTGACCACATACTAAGCGGTTGTTAACTTGCCCGGACCGCACCGCCGCAGCAGCGCCGAGCGAAGGGCACACCGATGGCCGAGAGCGCACCGAACGTCCCCGGAACAGCATCTGAACCGACGATCACCGTGACCCAGCGCCGCAGGGCCGCCACCGCCGCGGCACTCGCGTCATCGGTCGAGTGGTACGACTACTTCGTCTTCGGGATCGCGGCCGCCCTGGTGTTCGGGAAGACCTTCTTCCCCACCACCAACGCCGCGGCCGGCGTCCTCGCCTCGTTCGCCACCTTCGCGGTCGGGTTCCTCGCCCGGCCGCTCGGCGGGATCATCGCGGGCAGCCTCGGCGACAAACGCGGCCGGAAACCCGTGCTGGTGCTGGCGATCGCGGTGATGGGCGTGGCGACCACGCTGATCGGCGTGCTTCCCACCTACGACACGATCGGCATCGCCGCACCGATCCTCCTGGTGCTGCTGCGACTCGTACAGGGTGTCGCGGTCGGCGCGCAGTGGGGTGGCGCGATGCTGCTCGCCACCGAGTACGCGCCGCCCGGCAAACGCGGGCTCTACGGCAGCCTCGTCCAGCTCGGCGTCCCGATCGGCGTGGTGCTGGCGAACACCGTGTTCCTGATCGCCGCGCAGGTCGCCCCGCCGTCGGATTTCCTCACCTGGGCGTGGCGGATCCCGTTCCTGGTCGGCATCCTCGTGCTCGGGCTGGCCTGGTACATGCACGTCAAGATCGACGAGACGCCGGAATACCGTCGTGCGGAAGCGAAACTCTCCGCCGAGGAACGCGGCCGCGCCAAGTCGCCGCTGCGCGACGTCCTGCGCCACCACAAAGGCACCGTCCTGCTGGCAGGCGGTTCGTTCATGGTCAACACCGCCACCTTCTACATCCTGCTCAACGGCGTCCTCGACTACGCCACCCGTCACCTGGGCATGTCACGGACCACCGTGCTCGTCGCGACCCTGCTGATCAGCACGCTGCAGCTGGCGATCATCCCGCTGTCGGCGAAACTGTCCGACCGGATCGGCAGGCTCAAGATCTACACCTTCGGCGCGGCGGGCGTCGCGCTCTGGGCGATCCCGATGTTCCTGCTGATCGACACGGCTTCGCTGCCACTGTTCGTGGTCGCCTCGTTCGTCGGGTCGCTGTTCCTCGGCATCATGTACGGCCCGCAGGCGGCACTGTTCGCGGAGCTGTTCACCGCCGAGATGCGCTACACCGGCGCGTCTCTCGGCTACCAGATCAGCGCGGTCGTCGGCGGCGGGCTCGCGCCGTTCATCATGGTGCTGCTGCTGGAATCCACCGGGACCTCGATGTCGGTCTCGCTCTACATCATCGTGCTGGCACTGATCTCGCTCGGCTCGATCGGCCTGCTGGCCAAACGCGCCAAACGCGCCGCACAGTCCACTTCGGACTCACTCGACCGCTCGCGCGAAGCGGTCGGCGACCAGCCTTAGCCGATCCTTGACCTCGTCCGGTGCCTCCTCCACCACGAAGTCGACGTCCCAATGGGCGAGGTAGTAGGGCATCACGGAAAGGTCGTTGGAGCCGACCCTGACCCGGCAGGTGCGCTCGTCGATGGCTTCGATCGTCCCGACGGTCGGCGCCACGTGCTCGGCGAGCGCTTCCGCCGAGGCGTGCACCCGCAGCACCAGCTGGTACGGATACGGCGACGACGTGATCCCGCGGGAAACGTAGGCTGCGAGGTCTTCGGCGGGCGGTTCCCTCGGTGTGAAGCGGAAACTGGTGTCCGGGACGCCGTCGATCCGGTCGAGGCGGAAGGTCCGCCAAGCGTCGCGGTCGAGGTCGAACGCGACGAGGTACCAGCGACGTCCGGTGTGCACCAGGCGCAGCGGCTCGACGCGGCGCTCGCTGAGGTCGCCGTTGTAGCCGCTGTAGCCGAACCGGAGCCGCTGATGGTCGCGGCACGCGGACGCGATGACCGTCAGCGTCTCCGCGTCGATGATCGGGCCGGCGCCGCCGAGCGGGATCATCGCGGTGTTCAGCGCCGCGACCCGGTGCCGCAGCCGGGCGGGCAGCACCTGCTCCAGTTTCGTGAGCGCGCGGACCGAGGTCTCCTCGATCCCCGAGACCGTCCCGTTCGCGGCCGTGCGGAGCCCGACGGCGACCGCGACGGCCTCGTCGTCGTCCAGCAGCAGCGGCGGCAGCGCGGCCCCCGCACCGAGCCGGTAGCCGCCCGCGACGCCGGGGGTGGCGTGCACCGGGTAGCCCAATTCCCGCAGCCGCTCGACGTCGCGCCGGACCGTGCGGACGTCCACCTGAAGCCGGTCCGCCAGGTCCGCGCCCGGCCAGTCACGCCGCGCCTGGAGCAGGGAGAGCAGCCTCAGCAGCCGTGCCGACGTGCCCGTGGTCATCGGTTCGCTCGCTTCATGGGGACGAGTGTGGCAGAGATCGAGGACAGTTCCGGTCCGCATTGTGCTCGTGAGTGGCTAGGACGGTTAGAACCGTCCTAGCCACTCACGAGGCCGTAAGGTGACTCGCGTGATCGATCCCGCGCATCTGCTGTCCGTCGCCCGCGAAGAGGCCGAACTCGGCAAGGCCGAGGGCGGGGTCCCGATCGGTGCCGCGCTCTTCGACACCGACGGCGTCCTGCTCGGCCGCGGCCACAACCGCCGCGTCCAGGACGGCGACCCGTCGATGCACGCCGAGACCTCGGCGTTCCGGAACGCGGGCAGGCGGCCGCACTACCGGGACACCATCATGGTCACCACCCTCTCCCCCTGCTGGTACTGCAGCGGGCTGGTACGCCAGTTCGGCATCGGCCGGGTGATCATCGGCGAGGCCGCCACGTTCGAGGGCGGGCACGGCTGGCTCGAGGAGCACGGTGTCGAGATCACCCTGCTCGACGACCCGGCGTGCACCGCGCTGATGACCGGGTTCGTCCGGGATCATCCGGAGCTGTGGTTCGAGGACATCGGGGTCCCGGCCGAGGGCACGACCTAGGGCTCCTCGGTCTCGAAGACGACGGTCCGGTTGCGCCCGGCCGCCTTGGCCGCGCGCAGCGCCTGATCCGCCGCGCCGACGAGCCTGTCGAGCGTCTCGCCGCCGGCGGGATGCGACGAGACCCCGATCGAGACGGTCGCCCCGGCGAACGTCCCACCCAGTGAGACGAACGTCGACGCTATCCGCTGCCGGATCCGTTCGGCGATCGCGTGCGCGTCGAACCTGCTCGTGCCGGGCAGCAGGACGACGAATTCCTCGCCGCCGAACCGGCCGACCAGGTCCGCCGCCCGGACCTCCGCGCGCAAAGTGTCCGCCACTGCGCGAAGGACGTCGTCACCGACGTGCCTGCCGTGCCGGTCGTTGAGCCGGGCGAAATGGTCGAGGTCCAGCATCAGCAGCGAAAGATCGGCGCCACGGCCGCGCAGCAGATCGAATTGGGTGCGCGCACCGTCCATCCAGGACGACGCCGTCAGCAGGCCGGTCCCGGCGTCCGTATCCGCGTGACCGCGCAAAGCCCGCATCGTCCCGGCCCGGTGCAGCACCACGAGCGCCCCGGCGAGTACCACGGTGACGAGCGGCCAGTCCACCGCCGACCACGCGAGCAGCAATCCGAACGCGACCATCGCCGCGTCGAAAGCGAATCCCGACGGCTCGGCCCCGAATTCCGCCGCCGGCGCGGCCAACGCGGCGTCGACGGACAAGAAAACCAGCCCGGTCGCGAAAACCAGGGCGAAACTTTCGAAATCCCTTGTCGCGTCGGCGAACGGCGGCGCACCCAGCAGTACCGGGAGGATCGAGGCACCCAGCGCCGACAACATGGTCGCGGATGCCGCGAACACCTGGCGATGCGGGATTCCACGCCGGATCCGGAACCAGCGGTATCCCGCCGAAGCGACGACGAGGACCGCGGCCGGCGCGGGCGGCAACAGCAACGCGCCCGCGAAGATCCAGGCGGAGTCGAGTCCGGCACCGAGCCGGGTGTCGGCGCGGGACCGCTCGACGGTCCGCGAAAGCTCGGAACTGAGGATCATTCCGGCCAGCAGAGCGGAAAACGGGAGCAAGGACGACGGCGCGGGCGGCCGCAACACGAAGAGATAGGCAGTGGCGGCGAAGGCGGCGGCGTCGACGAGGAGCAGGTACCCGATGAGGCCCCGCCTGGGTAGTTCCCACAGGCTCCAGGACCCCAGCAGTCGACGTGGCGCGGCGAGCCGGTCTCTCCGGCCGCGGCTTCCGGTCGCCATCAGGGAGTCCCCCACCATTTCGGCAAAGTAGCCGGTTCCGGCGGTGGTGTCGATCCTCTTTCCGGGTCATGACCCCCCTACTAAGGTCGGTCGTTTCCGCCCGGAATCCTGGTGAATTCTTGACAGTCCTCAATGGTCTAGTCCACTGTGAGTGAGCACACAGTGACCTCCCGGTTGATACGCCGCGTCAAGACGGAGGTGCTCCACACCTGCGCGCCTCACCGCGCGCGTACCAGTTGGAGGACCTATGAAATCCCTACGACGCTGGGCAACACTGGCCACCACCGTCGGCGCCGCTCTCGCCACGGCCGTCGGCCTCGCCCCCGTCGCCTCGGCGGCCCCGGACGCGGTGCTCGCCTCGCCGTATCTGTACCAGTGGTCGGGACAGACGGACCCGATCGCCGCGATGAACGCCACCGGGGTCAAGGCCTTCACCCTCGCGTTCATCCTCTCCGACGGCGGCTGCAACCCGAAATGGGACGGCAGCCGTTCGCTCACCGGCTCCGACGCCACGATGATCAACAACATCCGGGCCAAGGGCGGCGACGTCATCCCGTCGTTCGGCGGCTGGTCCGGCACGAAGCTCGGCCCGAAGTGCTCCACCCCCGCGGCACTCGCCGGGGCGTACCAGAAGGTCATCGACGCCTACAAACTCAAGGCGATCGACCTCGACATCGAGAACACCGACGAATTCGAGAACTACACCGTCCAGGACCGGATCCTGAACGCCATCAAGATCACGAAGCAGAAGAACCCCGGCCTGCGCGTGGTCATCACCATCCCGACCGAGGTCGGCGGCCCCAACGCCACCGGAAAGCGGCTGATCAACCAGTCGAAGGTGCTCGGCGCGGGCGTCGACGCGTGGTCGGTCATGCCGTTCGACTTCTCCAGCGGCGGTGACATGGCCGGCAAGACCCGCAGTGCGGTGGACGGGCTGAAGAACGTCGTGAAGTCCACCTTCGGCCTGAGCGACGACGCGGCGTACCGGCGCAGCGGGCTCTCGTCGATGAACGGGAAGACCGACGTGGCGGGCGAGACCGTCAGCGTCGCCGACTTCCGCGCGATCCGCGACTACGCGGCGAGCAAACATCTCGCCCGGCTGTCGTTCTGGGCGGTGAACCGCGACTGCAACAACTGCGCGGGGATCTCGCAGGGCAAGTACGACTACACCAAGATCGTGGCGGGTTACACCGGCTGACTTCCGTTCCCCACCGGTGTCAGCGCTTCGCGAATCCTCCTTTCGCGGAGTACGTGAAGGCCTCCTTCCCTACTCTCAAGGTAGGGAAGGAGGCCTTCACGGCTTACCGGCCCGAAGCCTCAGCGACCGCAGTCCGGTTTGGTGTCCAGCGGCCGTCCCCGCGACCACACGAGGTCGACCGGATGCACCGAACCGTCCGCGTCGATGGACAGTATCGGCAGCGCCTTGTCGAGCTGGTTCCCCGTCACCTGGTCGAACGCGACGAACCCGGTGGCACCGGGCACCGCGGAGTTGCAGTCGATGGTGCGCACCATGTCAGGCATCGAGACCGGATCCGCCGACACGTTCCGCGTCGCGGCCTCGACCGCCGCCGCGACGGCGTCGTGTTCGATCATCGCGGCGCCGTCCCACAGCTCCCCCTTGGGAAAACCGTGGGTGCCGGTGAATTCGGCGACGAAGTTGTCGTAGTTCTTCTTGTACGTCGGATAGGCCGGATCGGCGGTGAACATATCCCACTGGTCGGGATAGGCCAGCGCCGTGTAGCGAAGGCGGACACCGATGTCCTTGTTCAGTTCCAAGGGGTTCCCGGCGAGCGTGCTCGCGTCGTCACCGGTCATCACGGTCAGGGAATCGAGCCCTTCGCAAGCGCCGTCGCCCGCCAACGCCGCCACGAGGGCGCCGAGATCGAGCCCGCGGCCCGCGAAGTAGATCAGGTCGGGTTTCGCTCCGCAGATGTCGTTGTGCCAGCTCCTGAACAGCCCCCGCAGATACGCCTCACGTGAGGTGTCGGCGAGCGGTTTGGGGGTGTAGGCCTTGGTGAAGAGCACCGGCACCTTCGACGAGCTCTTGAAAGCCTCGGCGAGCGTGGTCGCGTAGGTGTCCTCCTTGCTGTTGCCCTGGATCATCATCACCCGCTGGAAACCGTGCGTGGCGATGTACCCGGCCGCGGCGCGGGCCTCGTCGGTGTTGGTCGGGCCCACCCGGAAGAAGTTCTCGGTCCGCGCGCCCTTCAGATCGGTGTTCATGTTGTCCGCGGTGACCGTCGCGCCGATCGTGGCGATGCCGCGCGCGGACAGTTCGGCCACCAGGGCCCGGCTGTTCTCCGAACTGACGCCGACATCGGTGACCGCCACGACCCGCTGGGCGGCGGCCGCGGCGATGATCTCGTCGGCGACGACGCGCCAATGGTCGGCATTGCTCCCGTAGTTGGCCAGCAGCAGCTTGAACCCCGCGGGCCCGTTCTTCGGCCAAGCGGCGGTGATCGCACCCTGGACCTCGCGCTGCACGAACGGGAACGGCTGGCTGTCGACCTTCCGATCGGGCGTCAGGTTCTCCAGCACCACGATGGTCCTGAAGTTGTCGCCCGCCGCGTCGTTGCGGCCCTTGACGAGCTTTTCGAGCGGGCCGAGCGGATCGTCTTCCCGCATCGGGCCGGAGTCGAGGTTCAGTCCGACGCACACGTACGACGAGCCGACCGAATCCTCGTCCGCGTCCACCGCGTGCAACCCCGCGCCGCAGGACTCCCAGGGTCTGATGCCGGTCAGCGCGGCGGCCGCCAGCAGGACCACGACGACGATCAGCAGCGCCCGATGGCGGCGCGCCCAGCCGCGGGGCCGCACCGGCGGGCCGGTCGCCGCGCGATCACGGGCCTCGGACATACGTGTTCTCAACGAATCGAGCCAGGACATGACGGGTTTCCGTTCAGGTTCAGGGGAATTCGCCGCGACGGGCGGCTTCTTTTGCCGAGACGAGAGCGCCGACGTCGGGCTGGTGCGACGTCGTGGCCAGCGCGGCGAAGGCGTTCGCGATCACCTGGTGCTGGGCCTGCCCGCGGACGGCGAAGGGACTGGCGGTCAGCCGGCCCGCCGCGATGAGCCGGGCGACGTTGTTCCGGATCTCGGAACGGCCGGTGGGACACCACGCGTTGTCCAGGTTCACCAGTTCGTCGTACAGCTCCGCGTGGTCCCGTTCGGGCGGCAGGTCGTCCGGCGCGTTCAGGACCAGCTCGAGTTTCGCGATCCATTCCGCGTGCGGGATCCGGTTGAACTCGCGCTCGAAGAAGGTGACCACCTCACCGATGTCGCCCAGCGCGAGATTGCAGTAGGCCAGGCGCACCGGGTCCTGCGCGGTGTCCGGATCGTCGCGCAGGGCCGTGAACTGGTCGGTGTAGGTCGGCCCGTCACCGTGTCCCCGCCGGGCGAGCGCGGACACCAGATTCGCGGCGATCCACGGATGCAGGGCGGCCTGGTCCTCGGTGGTGCCCGCCGAGTTCCTCGCCGTCACCCACAACGAGGTGCGGAGCTCGGTCAGGATCCGCCCGACGTGCGGCTGGTCGATCCGGCTCTGCGCGGCGTCCGGGATCAGCCAGGGCGCGGTCGCGAACGGGGCCGCGGTCACGAAGTCGTCGAGCTGGACGTCGTCGAGGTGCTCGGTCAACCCGAGCCCGGTGAGCCTGCGGTAGCAGGGATCCTGCCCGCCACGAGGGTCGGTGGTGAGCAGGTCGCGGTCGCCCTCGCGCACATCGCTCGCCCGCAGGCGTTCCGCGAGTTGCTCGACCGCCGACGGCAGTCCGCCGGTCGCCCGGTGCGCGAGCGTGACCTTCGGGGTCCGCGCGCCGGAATCGAGGACGCGCGCGATGCGCCCGATCGGCTGGGGCGAGATCCGGACGGGGTAGTAGGGCGAATCGAGCGCGCCGTTGCCCGGGTTCGCCCAGTCGTCGTAGGAGGCCTCCTCACAGTCCACCATCGACCGGACGGCGGGCGGGGCGCCGGACGTGGGTTTCCACGGCGCCAGCCAGGCGGTGCCCCACTCGTCGTGCCAACGACCGCTGGTCGCGATGACCAGCAGCGCGTCGTGGGCGTCGCGATCGTTCGGATGCTGGACGGCGTAGCGTTCCCGCGCGGCGACCAGGTCGGCGAGGAACTCGGTCCCGCCGGCGTGGTCGACGTCGTCGAGGACCACCACCCAGTTGTGCCAGTGCCTGCGCTGCTGCGAGACATCGCAGGCGCAGGGGCTTTTCTCCTCCGGTCTGGCCAGCCGTGGATGGCTCTCCCGGACGTCGCCGAGGAAGGCCGCCATCAGCCATTCGGTGACCGCCTTGCCGTCACGGGCGCTGCCGTGGGCGAGCCGGTTGAGTTCGAGCAGCGCGTCGAACGGGGACCGCCCCTCCGCGTTGGGGAAGTCGGCCAGCGACCGCAGCGCCTTTCCGAGCCTCGGCCGGATGTTCCGGACCAGATGCGGGAACGACTGACGGAACAGATCCGCGTACGGAGGTTCGACGAGACCGGTCGCCTTCGCCGTTTCGGTCAGCGTGTCGAGCGCTTTGTCGAGCGCCGGCGTCCAGATGATTCCGTGAAAGCTGTTGATCAGCGACCTCAGTTGCGCCAGATCCTCGTCACGATTTCGGCCGGGTAGCTCCGCCTGGACCGCGATCAACGCAATGGCGAAGCGAACGAACTGCGGTTTCGGCCGATTTCGCCATTTACTCGACAATCCGTAGGCCAGTTTTGTGAGCACGTCGATCGTGCCCGCTCTGCCGCCTTGCCCGAAATCGAATCCGGCGTGCACCACACCCCAGCCCAGGTCGCGACGGATCGCTTCCAGTGCCGTGGTCTTCCCCGAACCCACCGGTCCGAGCAGCAGCGTCACCGGCTGTCGACGGGACGGATTCCCCGTCTCGCGGTTGATCAGCATTCTCCGGGCGAGCTGCACCGCGGGAGAATGTCGGTCCACACTCATTGTTCCTGTTCAGCCCCTAGCTGTGCTCCGGGAGGGAATGGAGAGTGCGAACCATCGTAGGTACCCGGCCGAGCCCGAGGGTCAGGAATAATGACACCAGACACGAAAGGACGAAATCTGGTGTGAATCGTAATTTTCGTTCGACGGTGAGCGATACCGTCGATCACCCGATCGGCGCTACCCGCCCCATTGCGGGCGGCGGCCGCCACCGGGATATCCGCCGTAATACCAGTCGTAGTACCAATCGTGGTCACGGTGACCGGCACGCGGATCGGGCCGTTCACCAGGTGTCGGCGTCGGCGTGGGGGACGGCGTTTCCGAGCCGTGCAGCGACGCGGTCATCGGCGGCGGGGGTGCGACACTGCCGCCCGGCGGTCCCGACGGGACGGGCGGTGGCATAGCGTCATCCGGGACCTCGATCGCCTGCGGGGCGATGGTCAGCGACGGCGGCGGAAGCGGCATCCCAGGGGTGACTTCGGCCGGGTCCGCCGGGGTGAGCAGTACGGCGAGCAGGCCACCGACGACGACGCCACCGGCCGAAAGCGCCGAAATCCGCCAGAGCCTCCCGCTACCGGGGACGACGGCGATCGGAGCCCGGTGCTTCGGCCCGCGCGGTCCCGGGCGACGCGGTACGGCTCCGGCCGCCCGCATCAACTCGCTCAGGGCGTCCCCACCGGCTTCACGGCGAGCCGTCCGTGCCATCGGCACCTCCAAACCCCGGTCCGCCGATCGACGCGGCGGCCTCAACCCGGGGTGGATCCTAGGAACGCGGGAGGCGCTTGTAAACGGCCGTCGTCCACTACGGACAGACGGTGCGGCGAAAGGTCGCGCGGCAGCGGTGACCGCGATCGCGTGTCGTCCGTTCCATCACGCGTGTCGTCCATCCGATCACACGTGCCGTCCGTCGGATCACGGGTGATCGCCATGATGCGCACGTACTCGGACGGCGCGGATACGTGACTGGAGAGACGACACACGTGATCAGCCGGACAACACGCGTGACTGGGCGGACGACTCGTGGGTGGGTCAGGCTGCGGCGGTGACCGCGATCGCGGCCTCGCCCGCCTCGGTCAGCTCGGCGGGCACCCGGCCGGTCACCGCGGAGAGCCCGGTGGACCCGGCGGGACGGATGTAGCCGCCGTGGGCCAGGGCGTGCGCGGTCATCTGGTCGCAACAGGCGAACCCGTCGATGAAGAGGTCGGGCTCGCAGCTGCACGACATCTCGGCACGGCGGGCCGCGACCGCTCGCAGCATCGCCATCGCTCGATGGGACAGTTCGACCTCTGAACCGGACACCGGACTGGACCTCTCTCGATCAGCTACCCGAATCAGCAGCACTTACACCGTGTTATCGGCCGCTGCTCCATCAGTGTTAACAAGATCTCAGACGTTCTCGGGATTATCCAGGTTCCGTTCGATCTTCTGGCTTTTTGCCACTGCCAGTGTGGGCTCCAGGACCCGCGCCCACTGGGCGACGATCTGCTTGCGGCGCTTCGTGTCGTCGGTCAGCAGATTCGCCAGGCCCAGGCCGCGGGCAAGATCGAGAGTGGCCTGGACCAGCTCGCGGACACCGGGGTGCGACTCGTCGACGCCGAGCAGTTCGACGGTCACTCGGTGTGCCTCCCGGCCGACCCGGGCTTCCAGCGGCACGAGGGTCGCGCGCAGGGCTTCATCGGTCGACGCCGCGACCCACAGATGGAGCGCGGCGCGGAACATCGGCCCGCTGTAGAGGTTGAGCACCATGTCGACGGCCCGTTCGATCCTGGACCGCCCGGACGGCAGCTCGGCCGCGCGGGCGCGCAGTTCCACGATCTGGATCTCGCCGACGTGCTCGACCGCGGCCGCGACCAGGTCCTCCCTGGTCGGGAAGTGGTGCTGGGCGGCGCCACGCGAGACCCCGGCGCGTTCGGCGATCACCGCGACTGTGGTCCCGTTCCAGCCCAGCTCCCCGATCGTCTCGACGGCGGCCTCGACCAGCCGCCGCCGAGTCGTCCGGCTTCGCTCCTGCTGTGGTTCGCGGATCATCGCCGCTCTTCGTCGAGCGTGCTCATGGACGCCTCCTCAGTAGGACCTGGGCAGGCCCAGGCTGTGCTGGCCGACGAAGTTGAGCACCATCTCGCGGCTCACCGGCGCGATCCGGCCCAGCCGGACGGCCGTGACCAGCGTGCCCAGCCCGTATTCGCTGGCGAGGCCGTTGCCGCCGTGGGTCTGCACGGCCTGGTCGACGGCGCGGATGGCGACCTCGGCGGCCGCGTACTTCGCCATGTTCGCCGACTCGCCCGCGCCGAAGTCGTCGCCGGAGTCGTAGAGCGACGCCGCCTTCTGCGTCATGAGTTTGGCCAGTTCCAGCTCGATCTTGATCTCGGCCAGCGGATGCGCGAGCCCCTGGTGGGTGCCGATCGGCGCGCCCCACACCTTGCGTTCGTTGGCGTAGGCGACGCCCTTGCCCAGCGCGTACCGCGCGATGCCGAGCGAGAACGACGCGCCCATGATGCGTTCGGGGTTGAGCCCGGCGAACAACTGCGCGATCGCCGCGTCCTCCTCGCCGACCAGCGCGTCGGCGGGCAGGTGGACGTCGTCGAGGAACACGCCGAACTGCTTCTCCGGCGAGACGATGTCCATGTCGATCTGCTGGTACTCGAAGCCGGGCGCGTCGGTCGGGACGATGAACAGCGCGGGCTTGAGCTTGCCGGTCTTCGAATCCTCGGTGCGGCCGACGACCAGGACGGCGTCCGCTTCGTCGACCCCGGAGATGTAGACCTTCCGTCCACTGAGGACCCAATCACCGCCGTCGCGTTTCGCGGTGGTGGTGATCTTGTGCGAGTTCGACCCGGCGTCCGGCTCGGTGATCGCGAAGACCATCCGCCTGCTGCCGTCGGCGATGCCGGGCAGCCAGCGCTTCTTCTGCTCGTCGGTGCCGAACCGCGAGATGACCGTGCCGCAGATCGCCGGCGAGACGACCATGAGCAGCAGCGGGCAGCCCGCCGCGGCGAGTTCTTCCAGCACCGCGGCGAGATCCGCGATGCCCGCTCCCCCGCCGCCGTACTCCTCGGGCAGGTTCACGCCGAGATAGCCCAGCCGTCCGGCCTCGGCCCACAGTTCTTCGGTCTTGAGCCCGGCACGGGCCTGCTTGGCGTAGTACTCGTGCCCGTACTTCTTGCCCAGTTCGGCGACCGCGGCCCGCAGCGCGACGCGCTCCTGCGGCTCGGTGAAGTTCATCGCGTTCATTCGTCGTCTCCTACCACCGCGAGGATCGTGCCCACTTCGACCTGTTGTCCGACCACCACCGGGAGTTCGGTCACGACGCCGTCGGCGGGCGCCGCGATCCGGTGTTCCATCTTCATCGCTTCCAGCCACAGCAGCGGATCGCCGGTCTTCACCGTGTCGCCCGCCTCGACCGCGAGCCGGACGACGGTGCCCGGCATCGGCGCCACGAGCGAACCGGCGGCGAGTGCCGCGTCGGGATCGGTGTACCTCGGCACCACATTCAGTTCGACGGTGCCGTCCGGCGAATCGACGTACACCGCGTCGCCGTACCGGGCGACACCGAACTTCCGCCGCACCCCGGAAACCTCCAGGATCACACTGCCGGACTCGGCCGAAACCAGTTCGACGCCTTCGAATCCGTCCGCGCGCAGACCGTCACGGGTGAGCGTGTAGACGACCTCGATCTCGTCTTCGCCTTGACGAAAACGTTTGCGCTGCCCTTGCGAGCGAACATTCCGCCAGCCGCTCGGCAGCCGTCCCTGCACCTGGGCGCCCGCCCGGTTCACCGCGGCACCCGCCAACGCGGCGGCCAGCGCTGAAATCCGTACAGTGTCCACAGTGGCCAGTGGCCGGGCCAGCGTTTCGAGACCGTGCCGGTCGAAGAACGCCGTATCGGTCTCGCCCGCGAGGAAAGCCTCGTGGCGCAGCACGTTCACCAGCAGGTCGCGGTTGGTCACCACGCCGTGGATCTCGGCGCCGGCCAGCGCCCCTGCCAAGGCCCGTGCAGCGCTCCGGCGGTCCGGGGCGAACGCGATGACCTTGGCGAGCATCGGGTCGTAGTGCACACCGACGGTCTGCCCGCTGACGAAACCGGAGTCGAGCCGGACACCCGGGCCGACTTCGAACTCCCGCTGTGCGGCGGGAAGCTCGAAGCGGTGCAGGGTTCCGCTCTGCGGCTGCCAGCCCGCGGCCGGGTCTTCGGCGTAGAGCCGGACCTCGATCGCGTGGCCTCGCGTCTCCGGCTCGTCGATCGGCAGGTGCTCGCCCTCCGCGATCCGCAGCTGCAGCGAGACGAGGTCGAGTCCGGTCGTGGCCTCGGTGACGGGGTGCTCGACTTGAAGCCGGGTGTTCATCTCCAGGAAGTAGAACCGCCCGTCCGGACCGGCGAGGAACTCGACCGTCCCGGCGCCGACGTAGTCGATCGCCTGCGCGGCCTTGCGCGCGGCCTCGAACAGCGCCTCCCGCATGGTGTCGTCCACGAACGGCGACGGCGCCTCTTCGACGACCTTCTGGTGACGGCGCTGGATCGAGCATTCCCGCTCCCCCACCGCCCACACCGTGCCGTGGGTGTCGGCGAGCACCTGGACCTCGATGTGCCGCCCGGTCTCCAGGTACCGCTCGCAGAACACGGTCGCGTCGCCGAACGCCGACGCGGCCTCCGCGCTCGCCCCTTCGACGGCCTCGGCGAGTTCGCCGAGCGAGCGCACCACGCGCATCCCTCGCCCGCCACCACCGGCGGAAGCCTTGACCAGCAAAGGAAGGTCGGCCTCGGTGACCTCGGCCGGGTCCAATTCGGACAGGATCGGGACACCGGCGTCGGCCATCATCCGCTTGGACTCGACCTTGGAGCCCATGCTCTCGATGGCCTCCGGCGGCGGCCCGACCCAGGTCAGTCCCGCGTCGATCACGGCGCGGGCGAACGCGGCGTTCTCGGACAGGAACCCGTAACCGGGGTGGATCGCGTCGGCGCCGGTCTCGACGGCCGCCTTGATCAGCAGTTCGGCGCGCAGATAGGTGTCGGACGGCGCGTTGCCCGGCAGCCGGACGGCGACGTCCGCCTCGGCGGTGTGCGGCGCGTCGGCGTCCGCGTCGGAGAACACCGCGACCGTGCCGATCCCGGCGTCGCGGCAGGTCCGGAACACGCGGCGGGCGATCTCGCCGCGGTTGGCGACCAGGAGTTTCTCGATCATGCCGCCCCCTCACTGTCCTTACGCGAGATCGCGCGCGTCCGCGATCGGGTCGCCAGGGCGCGACTTCGCCTAGCACCCGCGCTGTCGGTCGACAAGCGCCCTGCCGCCCCGATAGCGGGGCCTTCGGCCGAGCGCGCGCCGTTGCCTACATTTGATTGACGCGACATAAGTCTGCTCCGCCTCCCGTCACATCCTGAAGACGCCGAAGCCCTCGGCGCCCTTCACTGGTCCATTGTGGATCACGGACAGGCTGAGCCCGAGCACCGTGCGGGTGTCGCGGGGGTCGATGATCCCGTCGTCGTAGAGCATTCCGGAGAGGAACATCGGCATCGACTCCGCCTCGATCTGCCCCTCCACCATGGCGCGCATGGCGGCGTCGTGGTCCTCGTTGTAGTCCTGGCCCCGCGACGCGGCGGCGGCGCGGGCCACGATCGACAGCACACCAGCCAATTGCTGCGGCCCCATGACCGCGGATTTCGCGCTGGGCCAGGCGAACAGGAAGCGGGGGTCGTACGCGCGGCCGCACATGCCGTAGTGCCCGGCGCCGTACGAGGCGCCCATGAGCACCGACAGATGCGGGACCTTCGAGTTCGACACGGCGTTGATCATCATCGCGCCGTGCTTGATGATGCCGCTCTGCTCGTACTCCTTGCCGACCATGTAGCCGGTGGTGTTGTGCAGGAAGACCAGCGGGGTGTCGATCTGGTTGGCCAGCTGGATGAACTGCGCCGCCTTCTGCGATTCCTCACCGAAGAGCACGCCTTGGGCGTTGGCGAGGATGCCGACCGGGTAGCCGTGGATGCTCGCCCAGCCGGTGGCGAGGCTGCTGCCGTACAAGGGTTTGAACTCGTCGAAGTCCGAACCGTCGGCGACCCTGGCGATCACCTCGCGCGGGTCGAACGGCACCTTGAGGTCGGTGGGCACGATGCCGAGCAGGTCTTCGGCGGAGTACAGCGGCTCGGCGTAGTCCGGCTTCGGCGTCGGCCCCTGTTTGGTCCAGTTGAGTCGTTTGACGATGCTGCGGCCGAGCCGGATCGCGTCCTCTTCGTCGGCCGCGAGGTAGTCGGCGAGGCCCGAGGTGCGGGCGTGCATTTCGGCGCCGCCGAGCGATTCGTCGTCGGACTCCTCACCGGTCGCCATCTTGACCAGCGGCGGCCCGCCCAGGAACACCTTCGCGCGTTCCTTGACCATGACGACGTAGTCCGACATGCCGGGCAGGTACGCGCCGCCCGCGGTCGAGTTGCCGAACACCAGCGCGATCGTGGGCACCTTCGCCGCCGAAGACCGCGTGATGTCACGGAAGATCCGGCCGCCGGGGATGAAGATCTCCTTCTGCGTCGGCAGATCCGCACCGCCGGACTCGACGAGGTTGATCACCGGCAGGCGGTTCTGCGCGGCGATGTCCGCGGCGCGATAGCTCTTCTTGGCCGTCCACGGGTTGCTCGCCCCGCCTTTGACCGTGGGATCGCTCGCCGAGATCATGCATTCGACGCCTTCGACGACGCCGATGCCGGTGATCACGCTGGCGCCGACCTGATAGTCCGAACCCCAGGCCGCGAGCGGCGAGAGCTCCAGGAACGGCGAGTCCTCGTCGAGGAGGAGTTCGATCCGCTCGCGGGCGAGCAGCTTGCCGCGTTTGCGATGCCGGGTGACGTACTTTTCGCCGCCACCCGCGATCGCCTTGGCCTGCTCTCCGTCGATCTCGGCGAGCTTGCCGAGCATGGACTCGCGGTTGGCCGCGAACTCCTCGCTCTTCGAGTCCACTGTGGACCTGATCGTGCTCATGCGGTGTATCCCAATCGCTTCGCGGCCAAGCCGGTGAGGATCTCGTTGGTCCCGCCGCCGATGCCGAGGATGCGCACGTCACGGTAGTGACGCTCCACTTCGGACTCCCGCATGTAGCCGAGTCCGCCGTGCAGCTGCACGGCCTCGTTGACCACCCATTCGGCGGTCTCGACGGCGGTGTTCTTCGCGAAACAGGCTTCGGCGATGACCTCTTCGCCCGCGACGTGCCGCTGCGCGACCTGCCGGGTGTAGGCGCGGGCGACGTCGATCTTGCGGGCCATCTCGGTGAGCTTGTGCTGAACCAGCTGCCGGGAGATCAGAGGACGGCCGAACGTCTCCCGCAAGCGGCACCAGTCCAGCGTCAAGTCCAGCGCCCGCTGCGCGTGCGCGTAACCCTGCACCGCCAGTGAGACCCGCTCGGTGACGAACTGCGTGGCGACCTGCGCGAACCCGCTGTTCTCCGCGCCGATCAGGTTCTCCGCGGGCACCCGGACGTCCGCATAGGACAGCTCGGCGGTGTCCGAACAGAGCCAGCCCATCTTCTCCAGCTTGCGCGAGACGGTGAAACCCGGCGTACCCCGCTCGACGACGATCAGCGAGATGCCGTGGGCGCCGGATTCGCCGGTGCGGACGACCGTGGTCACGAAGTCGGCGCGACAGCCCGAGGTGATGAAGGTCTTGGCGCCGTTGATGACGTATTCGTCGCCTTCGCGGACGGCCGTGGTGCGGATCCCGGCGACGTCCGAGCCGCCGTCGGGTTCGGTGACCGCGAGCGAGCCGATCTTGGCACCTTCCAGCGTCGGCCGCACCCAGCGCTCGATCTGCACCGGATCGCCGGCCGCCGCGATGTGCGGGACGGCGATGCCGCAGGTGAACAGCGAGGCGAAGAGCCCGCCGGAACCGCCCGCGTAGTGCAGTTCTTCGGCGATGACGACGGCGTCGAGGTAGTCGCCGCCTCCGCCGCCGACCTCTTCGGGAAAGCCGACACCGAGGAGCCCGAGTTCCCCGGCCTTGCGATGCAGGTCGCGCGGCAGCTCGCCTTCGCGCTCCCACTCGTCGAGGTACGGCAGGATCTCGGCTTCGGCGAACCGCCGGACGGTCTTGCGCAGCTCGACGCGTTCCGGCGTGGAGAAGGGGTCGGTCACAGGAGAGCCTCCGGGATGTCGATCTCGCGGGAGCGCAGCCATTCCCCGAGCGCCTTCGCCTGCGGGTCGAACCGCGCCTGCGACGCGACGCCCTCGCCGAGGATGCCTTCGACGACGAAGTTGAGCGCCCGCAGGTTCGGCAGGAGATGCCGCCGGACTTCGAGGTCCGCGGTCTCGGGGAGCAGCAGTTTGAACTCGGTGACGGTGAGCCGGTGCGCGAGCCAGCGCCACGCCTCGTCCGACCGGGCCCAGACGCCGACGTTCGCGTTGCCGCCCTTGTCGCCGCTGCGCGCGCCGATCACCCTGCCGAGTGGCGCCCGGCGGACCTCGGCCTGCGTGAACGGGGCAGGCAGGGCTTCGTTGTCCACTTCGGACAGAGGGAGGGTTTCGGCGGCGGGCGCGATGTCACGACGCGTTCCGTCCGGCAGGACGGCGACATGCGGAACCTCTCGCGCGTCGACGAAAGCGGCTCGGTAGACGCCGTAGGGCGACGCGGCCGCGGGTGGCGCGGTGACGTGGAAACCGGGGTAGCTCGCCAGCGCGAGTTCGATCGCCGCTCCGCTGAACGCGCGTCCGGCGACCTCCGGGTCCGCGTCCTTCACCGCGACGTGCAGCAACGCGCTCGCCTGCTGTTCGGTTTCGGCGTCGGGACGCTCGGTGCGGGCGAGGGTCCACTTGACGTCGGCGGGCGGCCGGGCTTTGAGCGCGCCTTCGAGTTGTTCCTTGACCAGCGCGGCTTTCGCTTCGATGTCGAGTCCGGTGAGGACGAACGTCGTCTCGTTGCGGAAGCCGCCGAGACCGTTCAGGCACACCTTGAGCGTCGGCGGTGGCGGTTCGCCGGTGACGCCGCTGATCCGGACGCGGTCCGGACCGTCTTCGGCCAGGGTCAGCGTGTCGAACCGGGTCGTGACGTCCGGCCCGGCGTACCGAGCGCCGGTGATTTCGTAGAGCAGTTGCGCGGTAACGGTTCCGGCGTTCACGATGCCGCCGGTGCCAGGGTGTTTGGTGATCACGCTGGAGCCGTCGGCGGAGATCTCGGCGATCGGGAAGCCCGGGACGCCGATCTCGTGCTCGGTGAAGAAGGCGTAGTTGCCGCCGGTGGCCTGCGTGCCGCATTCGATCACGTGCCCGGCCACGACAGCGCCCGCCAGCGCGTCGTAGTCGTCGCGCGCCCAGCCGAAGTGCGCGGCCGCGGGCCCGACGATCACCGAAGCGTCGGTGACGCGCCCGGTCACCACGATGTCGGCGCCCGCGTTCAGGCAGTCCGCGATCCCCCACGCGCCGAGGTAGGCGTTGGCGGTCAGCGTCTTGCCGAACCCGAGTTCTTCGGCGCGCTGGATCAAGTCGTCGCCCTCGACGTGCGCGATGGCGACGTCGACGCCGAGTTTCGTGGCCAGTTCGCGGAGCGCGTCCGCGAGTCCGGCGGGGTTGAGCCCACCGGCGTCGGCGACGATCTTGACGCCCTTTTCCTTGGCCAGCGCGAGGTTCGCCTCCATCTGGCGGAGGAACGTCTTGGCGTAGCCGCGGTTCGGGTCCTTCATCCGGTCGCGGCCGAGGATGAGCATGGTCAGCTCGGCCAGGTAGTCGCCGGTCAGCACGTCGAGCGGGCCGCCGGTGAGCATCTCGCGCACGGCGGAGAACCGGTCACCGTAGAACCCGGACGCGTTGCCGATCCTGATGGGTGCGGTCATGCGAACTGACCCGGCTGCCGTCCCGCGCCGGGAGGTCCGGCGAAGGCCTGCGCGATGCCGAGCCATTCCTCGACGTCGGCGCCGGTGGCGACCAGGTCGGTGTCGTCGGGATGGCGGCGCTGGGTGATGACGAGGCAGAAGTCGACCGCGCTCCCGGTGAGCCGCTGCCCGGCGTCCTCGGGCCCGAACGCCCAGGTGGTGCCGTCCGGCGCGGCCAGCTCGACGCGGAACTCCTCGGCGGGCGGGGCGAGCGAGTTGAGCTTGTAGGCGAAGTCGCGGGTGCGGGTCCCGAAGCGGGCGATATGCCAGATCCTGGCCGAGTTCTCGCGCGGGACGCCGAGCGCGTCGAAGATGTCCTGACCGTGGGCCCAGGTCTCCATGAGCCGCGCGGTCACCATGGACGCGGCGCTCATCGGCGGCCCGTACCAGGGGATTTTCTGCCCGTCGGGCACCGCGGCGAGTGCTTCGGCGAGTTCCGCGCGACCGGCGCGCCACTCGGCCAGCAGTTGACGGGGCGGCGTTTTCGCGCCCTCGGCCGCTCCGTCGTCGACGTAGCTCTCCCCGGTCGCGAGGAGTCCTTCGATCTCGGCCTGCCACTCGGCCTCGGAGCCGCGCGCCGCGATCAGCGCCTTCTTGTCGGTCCAGGCCAGATGAGCGATCTGATGGGCGATCGTCCAGCCTTCGGCCGGGGTCTGCCGCGCCCAGTCCGACGCGGGCAGATCCGCCACCACGTCGTCGATGGCCTGCGATTCCGCCGCGAGATCCCCAAGGATCACGCCCAGGTCAGCCATGCCCGCCTCCTCGCGTCCCCCTCAGGCTGGCACCCCTCGCCAGAAAAATCAAGCACGCCTGATTGTTTTGCTCGCCTGCGCCCACCGACCCAAACCGCATTCAGAGGACTAAATGCGTGACATGGCGTGACACGACGCCGCACTCACGTGATCAGACACGGAACTCGCGTGTCCGGACTCCGCACACCAAGGACGGCGTCCAGTCACGCGAGTTCCGCCTTCCGTCACGCGAGTCCCGTGCTCAATCACGCGAGTCACGCGCCTGATCACGCGCGTCCGCTCGTCAGGGCCGCTCGAACTCCCGGATCAGCACCGGGTACTGCTCCCCGCCGTGCCCCGCCGCGATCGCCCGGTCGGCCATCGCCTTGATCAGCTTCGGCAGTTCGGCGTTCACGCCCAGCGCCTCGCTCTCCTCGACCATGTGCGCCATCGCCCGCACGTCGGTCTCCAGCGCCGACACCTCCGCGGGGAAGGAACCCTTGTCGACCTGCTCCGCGTAGCCGGGCAGCCAGCCGGCCACCCCGGCGGCGATCTGCTGCGCGAACGGCGCGTACGTCGCGGCGTCGACGCCGGCGGTCTTGAGCATCGCGGTGCCCTGGAGCCACGCGTTCAGGACGCTCCACATCATCGTCAGGCCGGCGACGTCGTACAGCGACGCGAGCCCGGGGTCCTCGCCGAGGTGACTGACCGTGCCGAGCGCGCCGAGGTCGAAGTCCGGCAGCGGCCCGCTCAGCAGGATCACCGCCTCCTCGGTACCGATCGACGACGGGATGGCCATGATCGCGCCGTCCAGGTAGCGGGCACCCCGTTTTTCCGCCCAGGCGGCGGTTTCCCGCGCTTGACCGGAATCGCCCGAGGTCAGGTTGACCAAGGTCGCGCCTTCCAGCGCGGCATCGTCGAGCAGGTCGCGCACGGCCGGGTAGTCGGTGAGGCACACGATCGTCGTGCCGCCCGCCGCGAGCGCGTCACCGATCGTGGGCGCGAGCCGCGCACCCTCGGCCACCAAAGCCGAAGCTTTGGCGGCGGTCCGGTTCCAGACGGTGGTGGGATGCCCGGCCGCGAGGAACGCGCGGGCGAGCGCGGTCCCCATCAGGCCGAGGCCGAGAACTGTCACAGGTGCGGTGGTTTCGTTGTCCATGGCTGCATCGTCGACGTTGAGACCGGTATGAAGGTCAAGTGGGAAACACGATGAAAATCGGGGAACTGAGCCGCCGCACGGGAGTCAACACTCACCAGCTGCGCTACTACGAAGCACAAGGACTCCTGGAGGCGGAGCGCGCCACGAACGGCTACCGCGAGTACGACGAAACCGCCGTCCTGCGGGTGAAGCAGATCCGGCACCTGCTCGCCGCGGGCCTGTCGTCCGAAGACATCGCGTACCTGCTCCCTTGCGCGATCGGCGAGGAGCCCGAGCTGATCGGCTGCCCCGAGCTGCTGGCCGCGATGCGCGAACGACTCGGCAAGCTCGACGAACAGCTGGACAGGATCATGCGATCCCGCACCGCGCTCGCCGGGTACATCGAAGCGGCCGAACAAACCGGCAAGAAGACCTACGAGCTCTTCGCCTGAGCCCTTATTGACACCTTGTCAACATAGTCTTACTTTCACGTCATGAGCGCGTACGCCGAAATCACCTACGAGGTCGCCGACCGCATCGCGACGGTCACGCTCAACCGGCCCGAGGCCCGCAACGGATACACCATCCGCATGGCCGACGAACTCGGCGACGCGATGGACCGGGCCGACAGCGACGAAGACGTCCGAGTGGTGATCCTGACCGGCAACGGCAAGGACTTCTCGGTGGGCGCCGACCTCTCGCAGGGCGGTTTCGACTTCGACCCGGAGTCCGGGCCGGACGCGGCGTGGCAGGAACCGGCGGGACGCTGCTCGAAACGGATCTTCACGATGAACAAGCCGGTGATCGCCGCCCTGCGGGGCGCGGCTGTCGGCGGCGGCGTCACGATCACGCTGTCGTGTGACTACCGTCTGGCGTCCACCGACTCCCGGTTCGGTTTCGTGTTCGTCCGCCGCGGCATCTATCCCGAGGGCGCGTCCGCGTGGTTCCTCCCCCGGCTCGTCGGGATGGGCACGGCACTCGACTGGATGATCAGCGGCCGCGTCTTCGGCGCCGAGGAAGCGAAGAGCGCCGGTCTGGTCCACAGTGTCCACGAGCCCGGCGAAGTGCTCGGCAAGGCCCGCGAACTGGCGCTGGAGATCGCCACGACCACGTCACCGGTTTCGGTCGCGGTGACCCGCCAGCTGCTGTACCGGATGGCGAGCGCCGAATCACCGTTCCCCGTGCACGCACTGGACTCACGGCTGATCGGCGGCCTGGGCTCCAGCCCGGACGCCGTCGAAGGGGTCATGTCCTTCCTCCAGAAACGACCACCGGAGTTCTCCATGCGCGTCGACACCGACCAGCCCGCCTACCTGCCGTGGCGGAACGCGTGACCGCCTATCCCCCCGAACCGTGGAACCTGGCGGGCCAGGCGCACCTGTCGATCTGGCGTGTCCCGGTGAGCGAACTGCCGGAGCTGCCAGACGGTGTCGAGCCGATCGTGGTGGGCGGCCGCGCGCAGGTGTTCACCGCCTGGATCGACTACCAGGAACCCGGGCAGCTCCAGTATCACGAGCTGCTGGCGACGGTCGCCGTCCGCGGCGAACGCCTGTCCAGCTCCATCACGGACATCTGGGTCGACAGCGAGGTCTCGCTCGCCGGCGGCCGCGCGCTGTGGGGCATCCCCAAGGATCTCGCCGCGCTCGACTTCACTCACGGGCGGACGTTCACCGCTTCGGCGGCCACCCACGAGGACTGGATCGCGACGGCCGCCTTCACCGTCCGCCCGAGCCTTCCGGTGCGGATGCCCGCGGCCTTCGACGTCGTCCAGATGCTGGACGGACGTCTCAAAAGAAGCCCCGTCCGAGCGAAGGCGAAGCCTCGCCCGGCCGCCGCGGACTGGCGGATCAACGAGCACGGACCGCTGGGCTTCCTGGCCGGTCAACGGCCCGTCCTGAGTGCCTGTCTGCGCGATTTCACGATCGTTTTCGGCGGCTGACCAGCCGCTCAGCGTGATCGTCTAACCCGCCAGGGTGAGACCACGACACGCCACCCATTGGGGCACGTGCAGCCTCCGACCCCTACATGTAGTCTCTGGGAACCGGCACCGCCCAGCGACGGGGAGACCGCTCAGGAGCGGTGGTCGGACAGCTTTGTGAACGTGCAGCGCACGGCCTTGTGAGGCCTTGTGGTGCTTCAACGCGCCCTTTGGAGTGACGATGTCAGTCGATACCGGTCAGCGGCCACCCTCGTCTTCGGACACCACCCCCGCGACCGTGCGAGTCATCCGGCGGGACGGCAGCGTGTCCCCCTTCGACGCGAACAAGATCTCGGTCGCCGTGACCAAGGCCTTCCTCGCCGTCGAGGGCGGTGACGCGGCCGCTTCGTCGCGGATCCACCACCTGGTCCAGGAATTGACCGAGCAGATCGAGTCCTCGCTGCTCCGCCACGCCGGTCCCGAGACCGCGCTGCACATCGAGCAGATCCAGGACATCGTCGAGCTCGCGCTGATGCGCGGCGAGCATCACAAGGTCGCCCGCGCGTACGTCCTCTACCGCGATGAGCGCGCGAAGGCCCGCGACGCCGAAAAGCCCGCGTCGTCCGACGTCGCGATCAGCGTCAAGGCGGCCGACGGCACGCTCCGCCCGCTCGACTGGGCCCGCGTCTCGCACGTGGTCGGCGAGGCCGTCGCCGGTCTCGAGGACGTCTCGGCCGAGCCGGTGCTGGCCGAGGCCAAGCGCAACCTCTACGACGGCATCAGCGCCGACGAACTCGCCCTCGCCCAGATCATGGCCGCGCGCGTGCTCGTCGAGCAGGAGCCGAACTACTCCTACGTCAGCGCCCGGCTGCTGGCGGACAAGCTCCGCGGCGAGGCGCTCAGCTACCTCGCGGGCGTCCCGCAGCAGGCCAGCCAGGACGAGATGACCACCCGGTACCCGCAGTACTTCCGGGACTACCTCAAGCGCGCCATCGAACTGGAGCTGGTCAACGCCGAGCTGCAGACCTTCGACCTGGACAAGATCACCGCGGCGATCCACGCCGAGCGTGACCTCGACTTCGGCTTCCTCGGCCTGCAGACCCTGTACGACCGGTACTTCCAGCACCACAACGGCGTCCGCTTCGAACTGCCGCAGGCGTTCTTCATGCGCGTCGCCATGGGTCTCGCGATCCGCGAAGACGACCGTGAAGCCCGCGCGATCGAGTTCTACGAGCTGCTCTCGTCGTTCCACTTCATGGCGTCCACCCCGACGCTGTTCAACTCGGGCACCACGCGCCCGCAGCTGTCGTCCTGCTTCCTGACCACTGTGGACGACGACCTCGACTCGATCTTCCAGGCGTACAAGAACAACGCGCTGCTGGCGAAGTACTCGGGCGGCCTCGGCAACGACTGGACCCCGGTCCGCGGCCTCGGCGCGCACATCAAGGGCACCAACGGCCAGTCGCAGGGTGTCGTGCCGTTCCTCAAGATCGCCAACGACACGGCGGTCGCGGTGAACCAGGGCGGCAAGCGCAAGGGCGCGGCCTGCGCGTACCTCGAGACCTGGCACGTGGACATCGAGGAATTCCTCGACCTGCGCAAGAACACCGGTGACGACCGTCGTCGCACGCACGACATGAACACCGCGAACTGGGTGCCGGACGAGTTCCTCCGCCGGGTCGAGGCCGACGCGCAGTGGACGCTGTTCTCGCCGAACGAGACCCCGGACCTGCACGACCTCTACGGCAACGCGTTCGCCGAGCGTTACCGCGAGTACGAGGCCGCCGCCGAGCGCGGTGAGCTGAAGGTGTTCCGCAAGATCCGCGCGGTCGACCTGTGGCGCCGCATGCTGACCATGCTGTTCGAGACCGGCCACCCGTGGATCACCTTCAAGGACCCGTGCAACCTGCGCTCGCCGCAGCAGCACGTGGGTGTCGTGCACTCGTCCAACCTCTGCACCGAGATCACCCTGAACACCACCACCGACGAGGTCGCGGTCTGCAACCTCGGCTCGGTGAACCTGCTCAAGCACGTCACCCCCGAGGGCATCGACGCGAAGCGCCTCGAGAAGACCGTGCGCACCGCCGTCCGCATGCTCGACAACGTGATCGACATCAACTTCTACACCATCCCGGAAGCACGCCGGTCCAACCTGCGGCACCGCCCGATCGGGCTCGGCCTGATGGGCTTCCAGGACGCGCTGTTCGAGATCGGTGTCCCGCTGTCCTCGGAAGAGGCCGTCCAGTTCGCGGACACCAGCATGGAGCACATCAGCTACTACGCGATCTCGGCCTCGACCGACCTCGCCGAGGAGCGCGGCCAGTACCAGACGTTCGAGGGTTCCTTGTGGAGCAAGGGAATCCTGCCGATCGACTCGATGCAGCTGCTGATCGACGCCCGCCAGGGCGACGCCCTCGACGTCGACACCTCGTCCACTTTGGACTGGGCGCCGCTGCGCGAGCGGGTCAAGACCGTCGGTATGCGCAACTCCAACGTGATGGCGATCGCGCCGACCGCGACGATCTCCAACATCGTGGGCGTCGGGCAGTCGATCGAGCCGCTGTTCCAGAACCTGTTCGTCAAGTCGAACATGTCCGGTGACTTCACCGTGGTGAACCCGCACCTGGTCCGCTCGCTCAAGGAGCGCGGGCTGTGGGACGAGGTCATGGTTTCGGACCTGAAGTACTTCGACGGCAGCCTCGGCCAGATCGACCGCGTGCCGGACGACCTGAAGGCGCTGTACGCCACCGCGTTCGAGATCGAGTCCAAGTGGCTCGTGGACGCCGGTTCGCGTCGGCAGAAGTGGATCGACCAGGCGCAGTCGCTGAACCTGTACATCGCGGCACCCAGCGGCCGCAAGCTCGACGAGCTGTACCGCTACGCCTGGCACAAGGGCCTCAAGACCACGTACTACCTGCGGGCGCGGTCCGCGACGCACGTGGAGAAGAGCACCCTGCGCGGCACCGACGGCAAGCTGAACGCGGTCTCGGCCACCCCGGCCCCCGCCACATCCAAGCCTGCCGCTCCTGCCCCGGCTCCCGCCGCTTCGCCCGCTCCGTCGGCCACCGCCGCGGTCTCGCCGTCGCCGGCCGCCGCTGTCCCGGCCGTGCCGGTGACCGCCCCGGCCCCGGCTCCCGCCGCCAAGCCGGAGCCGAAGGAGATGCCGCAGGTCTCGGACGTCGACTTCGTCGCCACCGACGGCGCCGCCTGCCGGATCGACGACCCGGACTGCGAAGCCTGCCAGTAAGACATCCTCGTGAGTGGTAAGGACGGTTAGAACCGTCCTTACCACTCACGACCCCCCACTCGTGAAGTGAGCCGCTCTATGACCACCTTTGACGCTTCCACCGACGCCACCGGTCTCGGTGAGATCGAAGTCGGCGCCGCCCGCATCAACGTCGACGACAAGCGGATGATCAACGCCCGCGCCGACGTCAACCAGCTGCTGCCGATGAAGTACACCTGGGCGTGGGAGAAGTACCTCGCCGGCTGCAACAACCACTGGATGCCGACCGAGGTCGCCATGCAGGCCGACATCGCGCTGTGGAAGTCGCCCGACGGCCTCACCGAGGACGAGCGCACCATGCTCAAGCGCAACCTGGGCTTCTTCGCCACCGCGGAGTCGCTGGTGGCCAACAACATCGTGCTCGCGGTGTACCGCCAGATCACCAACCCCGAATGCCGCCAGTACCTGCTGCGCCAGGCGTTCGAGGAGGCCGTGCACACGCACACCTTCCAGTACATCTGCGAGAGCCTCGGCCTGGTCGAGGGCGAGCTGTTCAACATGTACCGCGAAGTCCCCTCCATCTCGGAGAAGGACGCGTGGGCGCTCAAGTACACGCAGAACCTGGAGAACCCGGACTTCGAGACCGGCACCCCCGAGGCCGACCAGAACTTCCTGCGTGACCTGGTCGCGTTCTACGTGATCTTCGAGGGCATGTGGTTCTACACCGGTTTCGCGCAGATCCTGTCGCTCGGCCGCCGGAACAAGATGATCGGCATCGCCGAGCAGTACCAGTACATCCTGCGCGACGAGTCGATCCACCTGAACTTCGGCATCGACTGCATCAACCAGATCAAGATCGAGAACCCGCACCTGTGGACCGACGAGTTCCAGGCGGAGATCCGCGGCATGCTGACCGAGGCCTGCGAGCTCGAGGTCGCCTACGCCCGCGACACCATGCCGCGCGGCATGCTGGGCCTCTCGGCCGAGCTGATCGAGCAGTACATGCACTTCATCACCGACCGCCGCGCCCAGCAGATCGGTCTCCAGCCGATCTTCGGCGAGACGGAGAACCCGTTCCCGTGGATGTCGGAGGCGATGGACCTGAAGAAGGAGAAGAACTTCTTCGAGACCCGCGTCATCGAGTACCAGTCCGGTGGCGCCCTCGACTGGGACTGACCGTCCGTCCGTAGTACATGAAGGCCCCCTTCCTTGCGCCTAGGTACAGGAAGGGGGCCTTCATGTACTTGCGGGGCCTCGGGCGAAGTGCGGTTCCGCCGCTTCCAACCGCGGCACCGGGACGCCCAATCGGCGCGCTTCTGCCAAGGTGTCCCGGCAGACTTCACGCGGCTCCTCGGCGTCGGGATCGGAGTGCGCCGTGATGCTCACGCGCGCCGGCGCGACATGAGCGGTCAGCCAGGCGAGAACGGGGGCCGTCAGCCAGGTGGGCGCCCGGAACGGCAGCAAACCGACCCGATGACGTCGCAGGTCGAGTCCGCGCGCCTCGAGAAGCGGCAGTAGTTCACGGCCGTTCAGCAACCCCTCGCGCAAGTCGCTCCTCGACCCGGCCAGCCGGGACAGGGAACCCAGCCGCAGGCCTTGCGAGAGCAGGCCCGCGTCCGACGCGAAATGGACCCACAGCCAGCCGCGGAAGTCGGGGCGCTCCTTGATCCGGAGCCCGGCCTCGCGAAACGCCTGGCGCACGGCTCGCTCCCGATCGGTCGGGGGCCGGTCGAGGGTGCCGAAGACGACCGACGGCATCAGCATCCCGCGGAGCACGCCGTCCGCGTCGAAACCGCCACCGGCCTGGGGAAAGCCCCAGGCGATGCGGTCGAGAGGGAGCGGGCCGATCGCGGCCGCCGGCTCGGTCCAGACGTTGCCGAAGACCAGCACCGTGGCCCGGCCGACACGCGGGGCCAGGAAAGCCGTCGCCTCCGGCAGGCGGTGGTGCGAAACGCTGAGCACGATCAGGTCGAAGTCGTGGTCCGGCTCCAGCGTTTCGCGGAGGCGCACCGGCCACTTCTCGACGACACGCTGCCCCCATATCCGGCGCCGCGTGTCGAACAGGTCGAGGTCCACCGAGTCCCCGTACGTCGCCGCGCGGCCCGGCCGGACGTAGAACTCGACGTCATGTCCCGCCTTCCGCAGGGCCCAGCCGTAGATGGTGGCGATCACGCCTCGGCCGAACATCAGGATCTTCAAGCTGGACCTCACGGGGTACGATCGATTTGGAGATTATCTCCACTTTCGAAAATATGGAGATGCTCTCCACTTGTCAACGCGAGGGAGCGCATGACCGCCGACAAGCCGCTGCGGGCCGACGCCCGGCGCAAGCGCGAGGCCCTCCTCGCGAAGGCCCGGGAGATCTTCCAGGCCGGATGCTTCTTCGATCTGCGCTTCGACGACTTCGCCTGCCTGGCAGGCGTGGGCACGGGCACGCTCTATCGCCACTTCCCCACCAGGGAGGCGCTGGCCGAGGCGGTCTACCACGGGGAAGTCGCCGCGCTGTGCGACCGCGCCCGACAGCTCCAGGCCACCCTTCCCCCGGCGGAAGCCTTGGCGACCTTCCTTCGCGACATGGTCGACCACCTAGGCGCCCATGCCGGCCTGGCCAGGACGCTGGCCACCCTCATGGCCGACCGTTCGGGCGCCCTCGCCGAGGGCAGCCGGGCGCTGGAGGAGGCGGTCACCGCCCTCGTGGCCGACGCGGTGCGGGACGGCGCCGTTCGCGACGACGTGGACGCCGGTGCCGTGATGATGGCGCTGCACGGGATCGGTGCGGCCCATGACCGCCCCGAGTGGCGGGCCGAGGCCGACGGCGTCATCACCCTCGTGCTGGACGGGCTGCGCCGGTGACAGACTTTTCTCACATTCCAGCGACCCCGTAGCGGGCCTGAGTACGCTCCGGAGTGCTACTGGTTCGCCCGGCCCTCCAGGCCGGTCGAGGTAACAGGGAACCCGGTGAGAATCCGGGACTGCCCCGCAGCGGTATGTGGGAACGAAAGCCGTCACCGTGCGAGACACGGTAAAGCACTGGGTATGGCACCCGGGAAGCGACGGCCGGTAGGAGCGAGTACGTCGCCCACGAGTCCGAAGACCTGCCCGTGGTACGCGCGCCGACGGCGTGCGTGAGTCCGGGCCTCGTGGGATGGGCACGACCGAACGGCGGTCACTCCTGCGCGCGCTCCGGGCTCCGACGACAAGCTCGCGAGGAGAGAGCTGTGACCGAAATCGGCACGACAGTGCTGGGCTACCCCCGGATCGGACCGGACCGGGAACTCAAGCGTTCACTCGAACGCTATTGGGCGGGCAAGATCGACGAGGCCGAACTGCTGGACACCGGCCGCGCGCTGCGCACCCGCACCTGGCGGGAACTCAAGGACGCGGGGCTGGATTCCGTCCCGTCCAACACGTTCTCCCACTACGACCAGGTGCTCGACACCGCCGAGCTGTTCGGGGCGCTGCCGGAACGCTTCACGACGCTCGGTCTTTCGCCACTCGACACCTACTTCGCCGCCGCCCGCGGGGTTCAGGACGCGCCGGCGATGGAGATGACGAAGTGGTTCGACACGAACTACCACTACATCGTCCCCGAACTCGGCCCGGACACGACGTTCTCGCTCACCGGCGCGAAGCCGCTGGACGAGTACCGCGAGGCCCGCGCGATCGGCGTCGAGACGCGGCCGGTGCTGGTGGGCCCGGTGACGTTCCTGCTGCTCGCGAAGGCGGCCGAGAGCGCCCCGGAGGGCTTCCGCCCGCTGGACCTGCTCGACAACCTCCTCGACGACTACGTCGAGCTGCTGCGGCGCCTGCATGACGAAGGCGTCGAGTGGGTCCAGTTCGACGAGCCCGCGTTCGCGGGAGATCGCACCGAGCAGGAACTCAACGCCCTCATCCGCGCCTATCACCGGCTCGCGAAAGCGACCGCGCGGCCGAAGATCCTGGTCGCCGGGTACTTCGGCGGCCTCGGCCGCGGTCTCGGCGTGCTGGCCCGCTCCCCGATCGACGCGGTCGCTGTCGACCTGGTCACCGACGAGTCCTTTGTGGACGCCGTCGCGGCCGAACCCGCCTTGCGCGACAAGGAGGTCCTGGCCGGGGTCGTGGACGGGCGCAACGTCTGGCGCACCGACCCGGCCCGCGCGCTCAGCCGGGCGGCGACGCTGCTCGGCACCGCGAAGTCGGTCAGCGTCTCGACGTCGTGCTCCCTGCTGCACGTGCCTTACGACGTCGAAAGGGAGGACGGACTCCACCCGCGCCTGAAGGGCTGGCTCGCCTTCGCCAAGCAGAAGGTCGACGAGGTCGTCCTGCTCGGCCGCGCGTTGAAAGAGGACGGCGTCGATCTCGAAGCCGCCCGTGCCGTGGTCGCGGACCGCGCCACCGCGGCCGACCTGACCGACGCGGGCGTGCGTGCCCGGCTGGAGGCGCTGCGGCCGGACGACACCGTCCGCTCCCCCTACGCTCAGCGCGCGGCGGCACAGCAGGCCGCGCTGGAGCTGCCGCCGTTGCCGAGCACGACGATCGGCTCGTTCCCGCAGACCACCGAGGTCCGCAAGGCCCGGGCCGCGCACAAGGCGGGTTCGCTGGACGACGCGGGCTACGAGGCCGCGATGAAGGCGGAGATCGAGCACGTCATCCGGCTACAGGAGGACCTGGGCCTGGACGTGCTGGTGCACGGCGAACCCGAGCGCAACGACATGGTGCAGTACTTCGCCGAGCGGCTCGCCGGGTTCGCGGCCACCGACTTCGGCTGGGTGCAGTCCTACGGTTCGCGGTGTGTGCGGCCACCGATCCTGTACGGCGACGTCTCCCGTCCGGAGCCGATGACCGTCGAGTGGGCCCGCTACGCGCAGAGCCTGACCTCGAAGCCCGTCAAGGGGATGCTGACCGGGCCGGTGACGATCCTGGCGTGGTCGTTCGTCCGCGACGACCAGCCACTGGGCGAGACCGCCCGCCAGGTGGCGCTGGCCATCCGCGACGAGGTGCACGACCTGCAAGCGGCGGGCATCCGCGTCATCCAGGTCGATGAACCGGCGCTGCGGGAACTGCTCCCCCTGCGTGCCGCGGCGCACGAGGCGTACTTCGCCTGGGCGGTTTCGTCGTTCCGGCTGGCGACGTCCGGGATCTCCGACGCGACACAGATCCACACGCACATGTGCTATTCGGAGTTCGGTGAGGTGGTCAAGGCGATCGACGCGCTGGACGCCGACGTCACCAGCATCGAGGCCGCGCGGTCGAAGATGGAGGTCGTCACCGACCTCGGCTCGGCGGGCTTCGGCCGCGGCGTCGGGCCGGGTGTCTACGACATCCACTCGCCGCGCGTCCCCGACGTCGACGAGGTCAGCGGGCTGTTGCGGACCGCCGTCGGCGCCGTGCCCGCCGAGCGGATCTGGGTCAATCCGGACTGCGGTCTGAAGACCCGCGGTTACGCCGAGGTCGAACCGGCCCTGCGGAACCTGGTCGCGGCCGCCCGGGCGGTCCGGGCCGAGCTGGGCTGATCTGTCAGGAAAGGGTCTTTCAAGACGAAAAACGTCTTGAAAGACCCTTTCCTGACACTCGGGGCGGCTCCCTCCCCCAGGGTATTGTCAGGACGTCAACAAGGGTGCGATGGTGGAGCGGTAGCCGGTCTCAACGGGGAGATGGTCACCATGGCGAACACCGTCGAAAGGGTCACCGGGGCGCTGCGCGAGCGGGTTCCGCCGCTCACCTCGATCCCCCTGCCGCGTTCGGTGGACCAGCGCTGGCTCGGCGCGACCTGGCCGGTCCGCGAACTCGCGCCCGCCCCGCCGGGCCTCAAGCCCGTCCTCGGCGACGAAGGCCCACCGGTCATCGGGCACGCGCTGGACTTCATGCGCTTCGGCATCGAGTTCGGCCTCAAACGCCACGAGACCTACGGCCCGGTGTCGTGGATGGGCGCTTTCGGCCGCCGCATCGTCACCCTCTCCGGTCCGGAGGCCACGCAGATCGCGTTGGTGAACAAGGACAAGGCCTTCTCCCAGGAGGGCTGGAAGTTCTTCATCGAGCAGTTCTTCGACCGCGGCCTGATGCTGCTCGACTTCGGCGAGCACCATCTGCACCGCCGGATCATGCAGGCGGCGTTCACCCGGCAGCGGCTCACCGGCTACGTCGACCAGATGGGACCGGCCCTGCGCGACGGCGTCGCCGCGTGGGCGGACCGCCCGAATCCCCGGATCTACTGGTCCCTCAAGCAACTCACGCTCGACGTCGCGACGCGCGTGTTCATGGGTATGCGATCCGGCGACGACGCGGCCGCGATCAACCGCGCGTTCGTGAACTCCGTGCGCGCGGGCACGGCCATCGTGCGATTCCCCGTTCCCGGCGGCCGCTGGGCGGCGGGGCTGCACGGCCGCAAGGTCCTCGAACGCTACTTCTCGGCGAATCTGCCCGCGAAACGGGCGAGCGACGGCGACGACCTCTTCACCGCCTTGTGCCACGCCACCACCGAGGACGGCGACCGCTTCACCGACGCCGACGTCGTCAACCACATGATCTTCCTGATGATGGCGGCGCACGACACCTCGACCATCACCAGCGCCGCCGCCGTCTACCACCTCGCCAAGAACCCCGAGTGGCAGGAACGCGCACGCCGGGAGTCCTTGGCGCTCGGCGACGACGTGCCGGACATCGAGGCGCTGGAAACCCTGGAGACGCTGGACCTGGTGATCAAGGAATCCCTGCGCCTGGTGGCCCCGGTTCCTTCCCTGGCAAGGAAAACCGTGAAGGACACCGAGGTCCTCGGGCACTTCGTTCCCGAAGGGACACTGGTCGGGGTTTCGCCCACCGTCAACCATTTCGCACCGGAGCACTGGACCGATCCGATGCGTTTCGACCCGGACCGCTTCGGCGAGCAACGCCGTGAGGACAAGTCTCACCGCTACGCCTGGATGCCGTTCGGCGGCGGCGCGCACAAGTGCATCGGTCTGCATTTCGGGACGTTCGAAGTGAAAGCGCTGCTCCACGAGGTGCTGCGGGCGTATCGCTGGTCGGTCCCGGAGGACTACACCGCGCGCTGGGACTACGTCTCCCTGCCCGTCCCCGCGGACGGCCTGCCGATCCGGCTGACGGCACGCTGACCCGGCCGGCGAACAACCACTTTCGAGTACTCTTGGTAACTTCCGGTCACCACTCGTGTAGCAGCGATCACCCTTTCAGCCGGTAGACACTCCGGATCACGCGTGATGCCGTGGCACTACACCCGGTCGGCTCATACCTAGTGTGGGTCCGTGTGCTCGGACACCCGGTCTGAGCTGGCCATAAACCGCGCATGAAGAGGTGAAGTGTGCCCGAGCCTGGTTCCGCGCCAGGGTTGGTGGACGTCGCTCGGAGATGGGCCGCGACGCTCGCTGACACTAAAGGAGTATCGCTTCCCCAGGAGCAACTCGAAGAGCTCTTGCTCGGCGTCGCCCAGGACGCCGTCCGGACCGAGCCCGATCACGAGCCCGCCCGGGAGCGCTTCTCCAAGCTCTATTCCGCCTCACCCATCGGGATCGCGTTGGCCGACACCGACGGGAAGATCGTCGAGGCGAACACCGCGCTCGGCAAACTCCTCGGCTGCCGTCCCTCGGCGCTGCGCGGACGGCACATCCCCGACCTCGGCTCCGCCGACCACGACGTCACCCGCCTGCGGAACGGGCTCTCCCAGCTCATGGCGCACGGCAGGCAGACCCAGCAGGAACGCCTGCTGCTGGACCACAGCGAGGAAGGCACGCTCTGGGTCGACGTGACCCTCGCCGACCTTCCCGGCGACCGGCCCGGCTCGACGTACCCGGTGCTGATGGTCGCCGACGCCAACGAGATCCACCTGCTCCAGGAACAGCTGTTGCACCAGAACGTGCACGACGCGCTGACCGGCCTGCCGAACTCCGCCGCGTTCGGCAACACCCTGGAAACCGCGCTGGCCGGGGCGGGCGGCGAGCAGGTCGCGCTCGTCTACCTCGACGTCGACGGTTTCAAGGTGATCAACGACGGGCTCGGCGCCGGCGTCGGCGACCAGGTGCTGCGCGGGGTCGCGACCAAGCTCAAGGCCGTGTTCACCGGCAGGCACAACGGTTCCGTCGCGCGCCTGTCCGGCGACGGGTTCGCCGTCCTGCTGCGCGGCGAGTTCACCTCGCTCCAGGTGATCGCGCTGGTCGAGCAGGCCCTGGAGGAACTGGTCGAGCCGATCTACCTCGGCGGGCACGGCATCGGGGTCAGCGCGAGCGCCGGCATCGTCGTCCGCCCGGCCACCGACGGCGGGCCGGAAGACCTGCTCCGGGCCGCGGAGATCGCCCTGCACCGCGCCAAGGAGGCGGGCAAGGCGCAGTGGATGCTGTTCGACCCGGAACTCGACGCGCGCGACCGCGGCCGGTACCAGCTCGGCGCGGTCATCGCGGGCGCGCTGGAGAACGGCGAGTTCTCGCTGGTCTACCAGCCGACGGTGAAGCTCGCGAACCCGGACCAGCTGGCCGCGGTCAACGCCGGGCTGCGCTGGACCCATCCGGAGAAGGGCGAACTGGACTCCGAAGAGTTCTATCCGCTGGCGCAGATCACCGGGATGACCATCCCGCTCGGCCGGTGGCTGCTGGCGGAATCGCTCGCCGCCACCGCGCGCTGGCGGAACCGGTTCGGCGAGGCCGCCCCGGACGTCTGCGTGCGGCTGCCGAAACGGCTGGCCATCGACCCCGATCTGGTGCTGCTGGTCAAGGAGCAGCTCGACCGGCACAGCCTGCCCGCGCAGGCGCTGCGGCTGTGCACCGACCGCGAGTCCGTGCTCGACCCGCGCGGCGAGGTGCTGGACTCCTTCGCCGTATTGGCCGATCTGGGCGCCCAGCTGGTGCTGACGATCTCCGGCTCGGCCGATCTGGAGCTGATCCCCCAGCACGCGCTGCCCGTCCGCCACGTGATCCTGTCCGGCGCGGTGATCGACGCGCTGGCCGACGGGGAGGACGAGGCCGACGTCCGCCACCTGTGCCAGCTGGTCTCCAGGGCCAAGGAGCTGAAACTGCGCATCGGCGCGGAGGGCGTCCGGAGTCACGAACAGGCCGAGCGGCTGCGGCGGCACGGCGTCCTCGCGGCGCGCGGCTCGTTCGTCGCCGATTCCGCGACCGGGGACGAGGTCGACGAGCTCATCGAACGGCACGCCCACTGACGTGGCAGGATCCGTCCATGGACCAAGGTGACATCGCCCCGGACTTCACGCTGCCCGACGACAAGGGCGAGGAGCGCACGCTGTCGGACTTCCTCTCGTCCGGCCCGGTCGTGCTGTTCTTCTACCCCGCCGCGATGACGAGCGGCTGCACCGCGGAGAGCTGCCATTTCCGCGACCTGGCCGCGGAATTCGCCGAAGTCGGCGCGCACCGCGTCGGCATCAGCCCGGACGCCGTCGCCAAACAGCAGGAATTCTCGGCCAAACACGGCTTCGACTACCCGCTCCTGTCCGATGTGGACGGTGTGGTGGCCAAACAGTTCGGTGTGTGGCGCAAATTCAGCCCGCTGCACGCCAAACGGCACACGTTCGTCATCGACACCGACCGCAAGGTGCTCGAAGTGATCAAGAGCGAACTGAAGTTCACCGTGCACGCCGACAAGGCGCTCGCGGCCTTGCGCGAGCGCAAGACTAAGGACGCTTGAGCCGCCAGACCCGGTTGACGCCCGAGCACGCCGGGGCCAGCGGTGGCGCGGCGGTCTCGTCGCCGAACATCGTGAACCCCAGGCGCGCGGGCACCGCGCCGCTCGCGACGTTGTTCTCGTCGTGCCGGATCTCGACCTCGGGCGCGCCGATCCGGAAGGCCTCGTCCGCCAGGAGCCTGGCGGCTCTGGTGACGAGGCCGCGGCCGGTGTGGTGGCGGCTGAGCCAGTAGCCGATCTCGATCCGCTCCGGATGGGTGATCATGCCCGAGCCGCCGACGACCTCGCCGTCGGCGAAGATCGCGAAGTCGTAAGTCTTGCCCGCCGCCCAGTTCTTCGCGGTGCGCTCGAGGAAGTCGGCGGCGTCCTGGCGGCCGTAGCCGTCGGTGGCCCAGATCATCCAGGCGCCGAGGTGTTCCGCGGAATCCCCGGCGACGGCGGTCAGGGTTTCGAGCTGCTCCGGCTTCCAGCGGCGCAGCACGACGACGTCGTCGGTGAGGGTTTCGGCAGGCGCTTCCATCGGTCCATGGTGCCTCGCCGCCGCTCCGGGCGCCTCCGGTTTTCGGCTCTCCTGAACCTGACCGAGTGTGTCATGAGGGGTCCCCATAAGACATTTTTCGTCCTATGGGGACCCCTCATGACACTCGTCGGGTCCGGATCAGGTCAGGATCGCGCTGTCCGGGATCTCCGTGTCGTTCTTCAGCGCGTCGAACAACAGCTTCGACTTCGTCTTGTCCCAGTTCTCCGCCGAACCGCTGGTCACCGGCACGGTCGTGGTGACCACGCCGCCCGACGAGATCCCGCGCATCGCCAGTGCCAGCCCCACCAGGTTGTGCACGTGGTCGCCCGAGTCCATCGTCAGCGCGTCGGGCGCGGTCGACAGCAGCGGAAACAGCGAGAACGGGTTCAGCAGCGTGCCGGGGCTGCCGATCTCGCTCACCAGCGCGCCGATGAACTTCCGCTGGTTGGCGACGCGGTCGAGGTCCGACCGCGGGGTGGCCGCGCTGTGCCGCATGCGGACGAACCCGAGCGCCTGCGGGCCCTGGAGGTCCTGGCAGCCCGGTTCGATCTTGATCCCCGTCATGGTGTCTTCCATCGGCTTCTCGACGCACATGTGCACGCCGCCGATCGCGTCGACGATCTTCGCGAACCCGCCGAAGCCGATCTCGGCGTAGTGGTCGATCCGCAGGCCCGTGGCGCCTTCGACGGTCTGCGCGAGCAGTGTCGGGCCGCCGATCGAGAACGCCGCGTTGATCTTGTTCTTGCCGTGCCCCGGAATGGCGACCTGCGAGTCGCGCGGGAGGCTCAGCAGCGTCGGCTTGGTGCTGTTGTCCGGGACGTGCGCGACCATGATGGTGTCGGTCCGCTTGCCACCGCCCGCGGCCTTGGAGTCACCGGTGACCAGTTTCTCCTGCTCCTCGGGCGTCAGCCCGTCCCGGCTGTCGGAGCCCACGATCAGCCAGTTGGTGCCCTCCGCCGCGACGGGGCGGCCGGAGTAGTCGGCCAGCGCGTCGACGCGGTTGATGGAGAACTCCAGGTACACCCACACGCCGGCGAGGAACACCACGAACACGGTCAGCAACGTGAGCAGCACCTTGCCGAAGCCCCACCGCTTACGGCGCCGTGGCGGGCGCCCGTCGTCCATCGGGCGACGGGCGGGGGGCTCCGGACGGCGCGGAGGCGGGCCGGGCCGACGCTCGGCGCCGCCGTGCCCCATGGGCGTCGTCCGCTCGTCGTACGGGCTGCTCCCCCGGCCCGGCAGGGGCATCATCTGCGCGGGCTGATGCCGCCGAGGCCGGCCGGACGGCGGCATCCGTCGCCCTCGGTCGTCGCCTCCATACGTCATGCCGAATCACCCGTCCCGATTTCGCGTGTAGGGCCCAGTCAACCGCAGACCCTAGGTGAAGGACGTACGGCACCCCGCATCGGTTGGGTGGCTTTCACCGCCCGTTCTCGGCGAAGCCGAACTGATGAAGCTTGAGATACCCCGAACGGAACCCCGCTTCCGAGTACGCCAGGTAGAACTCCCACATCCGTTTGAAGACGTCGTCGAAGCCCAGTTCGGTGATGTCTTCCCACCGTTGGGTGAATCTCTCCCGCCACAACCGCAGCGTGCGGGCGTAGTCCTGGCCGAACTCCCGCACCCCGTCCAGCTTCAGCCGCGCGTGCTCCAGCAGGCCCTGTTCCACCGAGGTGGTCGACGGGATGAGCCCGCCGGGGAAGATGTACTTGTGCACCCAGGTGTACGACCTGGCCGCGGCGAGCATGCGTTCGTGGTCCATGGTGATGGCCTGGAGCCCGAGCCTGCCGCCCGGCTTCAGCCGCTTCCCGATGGTCTCGAAGAACGTGGGCCAGTAGGACTCGCCCACGGCCTCGATCATCTCGACACTGACCACGGCGTCGTACTCGCCGGTGGAATCGCGGTAGTCGCACAGCCGGACGTCGACCCGGTCGGCGTAGCCCGCCGCCGCGATGCGCTCGGTCGCCAGCGTCGCCTGCTCCTCGGAGATGGTCAGCGACGTGACCCGGGCCCCGCGCGCGGCCGCGCGGATCGCGAGTTCGCCCCAGCCGGTGCCGATCTCGAGCACCGTGCTGCCGTCACGGACCCCGGCGTAGTCGAGGACGCTGTCGATCTTGCGGTGCTGGGCGGCGGTGAGGTCGTCGTCCGGGCCGAACAAGGCCGACGAGTACATCATCGACGGGTCCAGGAAAGCGCCGAACAGATCGTTGGACAGGTCGTAGTGGCGATGGATGTTCGCCCGCGACCCCTCGATGGTGTTCTCCTCCTCCGCGGGGTGGCCGCGGTCGACGAACCGGCGGAACCGTTGCAGCAGCGGCGGAATGAGCGTCGCCATCCGCTCCGCGAACGGGGTCAGCACCTCGGCTAGCGCGTCGCTCGTCCAGTCGCCGACCATGTAGGCCTCGCCGAACCCGATCTTCGCGTCCACGCCGAGGCGATGGAAGAAGGCGGCGGGACGGTTGAGCCGCATTTCGGGCGCGTCCGGGCCGCCGGCGCCCAGCTGCGAGCCGTCGGGCATGCGCACGCGGACGTTCAGCGGGCGCACCGCCTGCCGGAACAACTGCTCGGCGATCCGCGCGCGGAACGGGGAATGCGGTGGGGTGGCCAATCCCGGCCACCGGGTTTCGTCAGGACTGGGCAGGCCGGCCGGACCTGCCGTCCGATCAACGCTCGACGTGGACATAGGTGCTCCCTCCCACCCGGTCTAGACCGGGATCCGCAGCCGCTCGGAGCTCGGCCGACCCCAGGCCGCGCTCACCGTTTCGTCAGTTCCCCCGGCTTCGATCAGCTCGAGAGTGAAAGCCCGTACGAGACGGTTCCAGACGCGAGACCTTCGTAGCATCGCGTGCCCTTCGCCGCCGATTTCAAACCGCGCGGACCGCGATGTCACCTTTTCGGCGCGTTCCGCGAAAGCGTGTGAGGCCACCGGATCGGTCATCCGGTCCTTGGTCCCGTGCGCGATCAGCACGACCCGGCCGCCGACGGCGCCGATGGGTTCACCCGGTGGTGTCCACGGTGCCAGGGCACAGACCCCGATGACAGCCCGATCGTCGGCGACGCGCAAGGCGACCCGCCCGCCCATCGAATGGCCGACCAGGATCACCGGCACCCCGGGGTGGTCCTCGTGGACGCGCTCCAGGGCCCAGCGCGCGTCGGCGAGCGCGTCGGTGCCGTGGTCGTTCCAGCCGTAGATCCGGTTGCGCAGGAGCCGCACCTCGACCCCGTGCCCCCGGCCCGCCCGGTGGACCGCCTTCGCCAGCGGCACCATCCGCTGGTACGCAAGCCGCCACGGCGCCACGCGGGCATGACTGTGCTCGGCGCCGCCGTGCAGCACCAGCACCACGGCTTTCGCCTGGCCTCGTGCCCGCCAGGTCCGCACCGCGGGATCAGCCTCGCTCACCCTGGGTCCTCCAGTCTCCGCATCCCCGGCCACAGCGATCGGGTCAACCTCGATCATGACCCGATGTATTCCACTTCTGCCATTGGTCCACGCGATACATTCGTCGCTGATCTCCAGACGGAAGGGCGGATGTGGTGAGCACCACCGAACGTTATGCAGACGTCGCCGAACGGCTCGCGGAGGCCGAACGGGGTAACGCGGAGCAGATCCGGAAGTCGGCGGAGCTGATCCTGGGGGTCATCAGGGCCGACGCCCTGGTGTTCACCGCCGGGGCGGGGCATTCGCTGGCGGCGGTCGCCGAGACCTTCTACCGCGCGGGCGGGCTCGCCTGCGTGTACCCGGTCTATCACCCCGAACTGCTGCCACTGCACGGCGCGCAGCACAGCACCAAGACCGAACGCCGCTCCGGGCTCGCCGAAGAGGTGCTGGCCGAACGCGCGCCGGGGCCGGACGACCTGCTGGTGGTGTTCTCGACCTCGGGCGTCAACCCGTATCCGGTCGAACTGGCCGCCGGGGCGCGGGCGCGCGGAGCGTCGGTCATCGCGGTGAGCTCGGCCGCGTCCGTGGCCGCGGCGCCGAAGCGCGCGGCGACGACGCTGATCGAGGAAGCGAGCATCGTGCTCGACTCCCACGTCCGTCCCGGCGACTCGAGCTACCCGCCGGACGCGCCGCGGACCGCGCCACTGTCCACAGTGATCAACGCGTTCCTGTGGAACCTCGTCCTCGCCGAGGTGGTGGACCTGGGTGCGGCGCAGGGCGTCGACATCCCGCTTTGGCGCAGTTCCAACGTGGACGGCGGCGACGAGGCCAACGCCGCGCTGCTGGCGAAGTACGGCGCGCGGGTTCCCGCTCTCCGGTAACCGTCGCCCGCGCGGACGAGCCCCTCGACTCGTCCGCGCGGCACTTCGTCGGGCACACACGGACTGGCCCTCCCTCTCGGATGTCATGAAAGGGTCGTTCAGGACGAAAAACGTCTTGAACGACCCTTTCATGACACCTCCCACCGCGCGCGCTATGAAGGACGCTTTCATTGCAAAATTTGCTATGAAAGCGTCCTTCATAGCGTCCCTGAGGCAGGTCACGCCGCCGCCGGCTCCTCCGAGAACTGCGTCAGGTACAGCGTCGCGTAGCGCCCCTCCCGGGCGAGGAGCTCGTCGTGCGTCCCCCGCTCGACGATCTCCCCGTGCTCGATCACCAGGATCTGGTCCGCCGCCCGGACCGTCGACAGCCGGTGCGCGATGACCAGCGCGGTCCGCCCGTCCAGCGCGTCGGTCAGCGCCTCGCCCACGGCCGCCTCGGACTGCGAGTCCAGATGCGCGGTCGCCTCGTCGAGGATGACGACCTTCGGCTGCGCGAGCAGGAGCCGGGCGATGGTCAGCCGCTGCCGTTCCCCGCCGGAGAGCCGGTAGCCCCGCTCCCCCACCACGGTCTCCAGCCCGTCCGGCAGGTCCCGGATCAGCTCGGCCAGCCGGGCGCGGTCCAGCGCCGACCAGATCTCGGCGTCGGTGACTCCGGCCCGCGCGTACTCGAGGTTCGCCCGGATCGTGTCGTGGAAGAGGTGCCCGTCCTGGGTGACCACGCCGACGGTTTCCCGCAGCGACGCGAAACTCAGGTCGCGGACGTCCACATCGGACAACCGGACCGATCCCGCGTCGACGTCGTAGAGGCGCGGCAGCAGCGAGGCGATCGTCGACTTCCCCGCGCCCGAAGACCCGACCAGCGCCACCATCTGCCCGGGTTCGGCCCGGAAGCTGATGCCGTGCAACACCTCCTCACCACCCCGGTGATCCAAAGTGGACACGTCCTCCAGCGAGGCCAGCGAGTACCGGTCCGCCGCGGGGTAGCCGAACCGGACGTCGGCGAACTCGACCGAAACCGGGCCTTCGGGAACGCGGTCCGGGTCCGGCTTCTCTTCGATCATCGGCTTGAGGTCGAGCACCTCGAAGACCCGCTCGAACGACACCAGCGCGGTCATCACGTCCACCCGGACGTTCGCCAGCGCGGTCAGCGGCGAGTACAGCCTGGTCAGCAGCAACGCCAGCGCCACGACGGTGCCCGGCGCGAGCGCCCCGGTCAGCGCGAGGTACCCGCCCAGGCCGTAGACCAGGGCCTGCGCGAGCGCGGAGACCGTGGTCAGGCTGGTCAGGAACCAGCGCGTCAGCATCGCCGTCCGCACCCCGATGTCGCGCACCCGCCCGGCCCGCGAACCGAAGTCGCCCGCTTCCCGCTCGGGGTCGCCGAAGAGCTTCACCAGCGTCGCGCCCGGCGCGGAGAACCGTTCGGTCATCTGCGTGGTCATCGCCGCGTTGAGCTGGCCCGCCTCCCGCTGCAACCCGGCCATCCGCCGCCCGAGCCGCCGCGTCGGCAGGATGAACACCGGCAACAGCACCAGCGCGAGCAGGGTGACCTGCCAGGACAGGGTCACCATGACCACCAGCGACAGCGCCAGCTGGATCACGTTGGTGACCAAACCGGACAGTGTGGCGGTGAAGGTGCGCTGCGCACCGATGACGTCGTTGTTGAGCCTGCTCACCAGGGCACCGGTTCGGGTGCGGGTGAAGAACGCGACCGGCATCCGCTGCACGTGCCGGTACACCGCGAGCCGCAGGTCGAGGATGATCCCCTCACCGATCCTCGACGACTGGGCCCGTTCCGCCAGCCCGAGCCCGGCGTCGATCAGCGCCAGCGCCGCGATCACCACGGCAAGCCACACCACCAGCGAGACGTCGTGCCCGCCGACGATCGCGTCGACCACCTTCCCGGCCAGCACCGGCGTGCTCACCGCCAGCACCGCCGACACGACGGTGAGCACCAGGAATATCAGCAACCTTCGCCAGTGCGGCCTGGCGAACCTCGCGACGCGGCGGAGCGTGCCCTTGTGCAGCCCCTTCGGAACATCGGCCGACTTCATCGCCGAGTTCATCAGCGTCCACGTGTTGTCCATGAGAACCCTCTCTTCGCCCCCAAAACCTCGATATTAGTCGAGAGTTTTCCCGGATATAAGCATGACCAACACCCCAGGCAAGCGGATGCTTCCCGGTTTCCGCGTCCTCTTTCCGGCGGAGGTCGCCGCGTCGGTAGCCTGGGCCGGTGACCAAGGACCCGGACCGGCGACGACTGACCATCGACTTGGTCTTCTACACGGGCTGCCTGATCTTCGCCGTCGTGAACACGGCCGTCGCGGAGTTCTACGGCTATCACGTGTGGGCGAACTTCGCCGTGGCGGGTTACGGCCTCGCCGTGGTCCACACCAGCTGGCTGATGGTCGCCGCACGACGTGGCAGGCCGGTCGGCGCGCTCGGTTCGCGGTGGATCGGTATCGGCGCCATCGGCCTGTTCGCAATGATCCTTCCGTTGGGGATGCTCGTCATTCGCCGTCTGACCGGAGTGGACTGGCTCATCACGCCGGAGTCGTGGGCCGCCCAGCCCGAGGTCTGGGTGATCGAACGGTCGGCGAAACTCCTGCTGGAGAACGGAACCCCGTACGTCGACGTCACCGCGCTCGGTCGCGCGGTGGAGGTAAACGATTACACCCCATACGGTCCGGTGATGACCGTCTTCGGCCTGCCGCGCGCTCTCTTCGGCGGCGGACCGGTGGCCGACGCCCTCACCGACGCGCGCTGGATGTTCGCACTGGCGGCCGTCGCGTGTGTACTGCTGACGCTGCGGCTGCTGAAGTGGCCGAAAATCCCGGTCAGCGCCGCCCAGCTCGCCCTCGCCTGCCCGCTGACCGCGCTGACCTGGGCGGTGGCGGGCCCGGATCTGGCCATCGTCGGCCTGCTGGTGCTGTCCTTCGCGCTGGCCACGACCGGCCGCGCCGTGCTGTCGGGTCTGGTGCTGGCCTTGGTGGTCAGCGCGAAACTCATCGTCGCGCCCGCGATTGTGGTGCTGGGTGTCCTGTTGATCACGCGGCGTGGTCCTCGCGCACTGGGCGGATTCGCCGCGGCACTCGTGGTGACGACCCTCGTCCTGCACGTACCGGTCTATCTCGTGGACCCGAAGGCGTTCGTCGAGCACGTCTTCCGGTTCCCGATGGGAATCGGCATGATCAAGTCGCCGGCGGCGAGCCCGTTGCCGGGTCGCCTCATCGCTTCGCTCGGCCCGGTGGGCACGGCGGTTTCCTTCGCCCTGCTCGGCATCGCGGCCGTCGTGATCCTCGTCTGGCTGGTGCGCCGCCCTCCCGCGACCGGATCGGACGCGCTGACGCGCATGGCCGTCGGGCTCGTCGCGCTGATCCTGCTCACCCCGGCGACAAGGTACGGATATCTGGTGTATCCGCTGGTCCTGCTCGGCGCCAGGCTGGTCTTCCTGTCCGGTGAAACCCGTGAAACAGCGGTCCCTGGAAAGGGAACTGCGCCCCCCGCGCAGCAGTCCGCTACTTCTTCGTGACTACTTCTTCTTGACCCTGGTGGCACCGCCACGCCCGCGCAGCTGGACGCCGGACTCCGAGAGGACCCGGTGCACGAATCCGTACGAGCGACCCGTGGACTCCGCGAGGGCGCGGATGCTCGAGCCCTTCTCGTATTTCTTCTTCAGGTCAGCGGCCAGCTTGTCACGCGTGTTGCCGGTGATCCGCGCGCCTTTCTTGAGATCAGCCACGTCGATCGCCTTCCCGCCGAGAGTGTTCTGGGCCACATAACGGCCCCTGTCGCCGCAATGATCGAACACTGAGCGCCGGAATGCCAGACGACGAGCGCAAAACTGCTGAAACCGCGATCACATTGGGCCATTTCAGTGGCCGGATGGCATCGATCAAGCACCCGAACGGACGCAGGCCTCACGCAAGTTGGACAAGTTCCAGATAATCCGCAGACCAATGGTCTTCGGTTCCGTCCGGCAACAGGATGACGCGTTCCGGCTCCAGGGCCTCGACCGCGCCCGGGTCGTGCGTCACCAGGACGACGGCGCCGGAGAAGCTGCGCAAGGCGTCCAGGACCTGCGCGCGGCTGGCCGGGTCCAGGTTGTTCGTCGGCTCGTCGAGCAGCAAAACGTTGGCAGCGCTGGACACCAGCCCGGCGAGCGCGAGCCGCGTCTTCTCGCCGCCGGAGAGCGTGCCGGCGGGCTGATCGAGCTGCTCGCCGGTGAAGAGGAACGATCCGAGAAGGTTCCGGAGCTCCTGCGCGCCCGTGTCCGGCGCGAGGTGACGGATATTTTCCCACACGGACGCGTCGTGGTCGAGCGTTTCGTGTTCCTGTGCGTAATAGCCCAAACGCAATCCGTGACCTGGAATGGTCTCGCCGGTATCCGGAGTTTCCATTCCGCCGAGCAGGCGGAGCAAAGTCGTCTTTCCGGCACCGTTCAATCCGAGTACGACAACCTTCGAACCGCGGTCGATGGCGAGGTCGACTCCGGTGAAGATCTCGAGCGAACCGTAGGACTTCGAAAGCCCTTCCGCGGTGAGCGGGGTCCGGCCGCACGGGGCGGGCTCGGGGAACTTGATCCGGGCGACCTTGTCGGCCTGGCGGGTGTCGTCGAGCGCGGAGAGCATCTGCTCGGCCCGGCGGGCCATGTTCTTGGCGGCCACCGCCTTCGTCGCCTTGGCGCCGAGTTTCGCGGCCTGCTGCTGCAACGCGGACGCCTTCTTCTCGGCGTTCGCGCGCTCGCGGCGACGGCGCTTCTCGTCGGTGGCGCGCGCGTCGAGGTAGCGCTGCCAGCCCATGTTGTACAGGTCGAGCTCGCCGCGGGTCGCGTCGAGGAACCACACCTTGTTGACCACGTCGGCGAGCAGTTCGACGTCGTGGCTGATGACCACGAGACCGCCGTCGTGCTGCTTCAGGAAGCCGCGGAGCCAGTTGATGGAGTCGGCGTCGAGGTGGTTGGTGGGCTCGTCGAGGAGCAGGATCGTCTCGGACTTGCCGCCCGCGCCGGCTTCGGCGGCGGCGAACAGGATCCGGGCCAGCTCCACGCGACGACGCTGACCGCCCGAGAGCGTCTGCAGCGTCTGCGCGAGCACCCTGTCGGCGAGACCGAGGTTGGAACAGATCCGCGCGGCCTCGCTTTCGGCGGCGTACCCGCCGAGGGAGGCGAAACGCTCCTCGAGACGGCTGTAGCGGTTGACCGCCTTGTCGCGCTCCTTCTCGTCCACCAGCTCCGACATCGCGTTCTGCGCTTTTTCCATGTTGCGCAGCAGCGCGTCGAGGCCACGCGCGGAGAGCACGCGGTCCTTCGCGGTGACGGACAGATCACCTTCGCGCGGGTCCTGCGGCAGGTAACCGAGCTCGCCGCTGCGGCGGACCTCGCCGGCGTACGGCTCGCCCTCCCCCGCCAGCACCTTGAGCGAGGTGGTCTTGCCGGCGCCGTTGCGGCCGACCAGGCCGATCCGGTCGCCCTGCTGGATGCGGACGTTGGTGTCGTCGAGCAGAATGCGCGAGCCGGCGCGCAGCTGAAGGCCAGAGGCCGTGATCACGGGAACTCCCGGTACAAGGGGTGGATGAGCGGACAGCTTCGACTCGCCGGACGAGGCCGGCGAGGAGCTACTCCAAGAGGATGTCCACACGATCAGTGTACGGGCCGCTGTCGAGCGGTTTTATCCGACCGTGCCCGAGGTCACGGCCCGGACAGGGTGATTTCGACCGCGACCGCCCGCTCGGCCGCGTCGTCGAGCACCGTACGACGCGGTTCGGCGATGTCGAGGATCCGGGGTTCGGCACGCTCGAACAACGGCACGAGCCGCCTGTCTTCGCGCAGTGATTCCAGCGCCCGGCGGTCGCCGCCGAGGACTACAGCGTCCACTTCGGACAGTTGCGGCACGAGGATTTCGACCGCGTCCTCGGCGGCCGAGCGGAGCGCCGTACGCGCTTGGCCTTCCCGGCGCCGCGCGAACCGCTGTTGCGACCAACCGCCCGCCGCGGACCGGCCTTGGACGAGATGGCGGTCCGTCCTGGACTGGACGACCACTCCCCCGCGCGCGATCCCGACGCTGTGCCCGCCGCGGCGCACCAGCAGGAGCGCGATCCGCCGCGAGATCAGCGCGTGGTCGACGAGCGGACCGGCCGCCAGCCCGGCCACGGTTCCTTCGGTACCCAACGGTCCGAAAGGGACTGTCGCGATGGCGACGACGCCGTTTTCCGCGGTGACCGTGACGGCGTCCGGCTCGAAGCGCGTTTCGCGGACGCCTTCGTTTCGGACGGCGAAGCGGGCGTACCAGCCTTCGAGGCGGTCCGGGGCGACCTCGACGGCGCGTCCTCCGCCCGCCACCTGCCGCTCCCTCGCCATGGTCCCAACCTACGGGGTCGGAGCGGATCGGCAACCGTGCCGGAAAGGTGCGCTGCTTCCTCTGGTGTCGGGTGGGTGTGTGGTGTCCCGAGCGCCACGCTTGGCCCCAGCTCACAATTCCTCGGCCCGATAACACCGCACTCGCGAGTTCCGTCTTCACGCACGCGAGTCACGCCTCCAAGCACGCGAGTTCCGCCTCCGCGCCCCGTCCCCTCCAGACCGAAGTACATGAAGGCCCCCTTCCTGTACCTAGGCGCAAGGAAGGGGGCCTTCATGTACTTGGCAAGGCGTGAAGGCCTCCTTCCCTACTTTGAGGGTAGGGAAGGAGGCCTTCACGGACTTGGCGAGAGGGCTAGACCGGCTTCACCGGTCCGGTCCCGACCGACTTCCCGACACTCGCGGGCCGCTCAGCCACGCCGGGCTGAACGAAACCGTTGAGGTGCAAGGAGATCGAGCGGATCGACCCGGTGTCGCCACCGGCGACGTCCACCGCGGTGAACTTCCAGACACCGTCCGCCGCCGTACCGGTGGCCAGGCCACCGATCGCCTGCGCCGGCCGGTAGGTCCCGGTGAACGGGTTGTTCGCCGCGGTGACCGAGCTGAACGGGGTGGCCGCGTTGTCGGCGAAGACGACCTGGCACAGGTTGTTGCCCGAGCCGCCGTTGCGCTGGAACACGGTCGCCTTGGCGCCCGCGGGCGAGGTCAGCGTGCCGACCAGGTCACCGACGTACGAGTGGTTGATGCCCACCGTCGTCGACGTCTGGTCGGTGTTGCAGGTCGCCCCGTCCACCGAGAACGTCAGCTTCGACGCGCGCCCGATACCGCTGACCGTGATCGGCACGGTCACGCCGGTCGGGTCGCTGTCCGGGATCGCCACCGCGGCACCGGCGTAGGTGAAGTTCTGCGTCACCGGCGACGGGGTGCCGACCGGCAGCGAGAACGTCGACGTGGTCGGCGAGAACGAGCCCGCGAACGTCACGCGCGCGTTCAGCACCACCGGCACACCGAGTTCCTGCGTGGTGGGAACGGTGATGGTGAAGTCGTTCACGCCGGTCTGCCCGGGGCTGATCGTGCCGTACGACTTCGACCGCGGCGCCACCGTGACACCCGGGGTCGGGCTGGAGAGCACGACGCTGGTCGACGACGCGGTGCCGTCGCCGCGGTTGGTCACCGGCAGGGTCACCTTGGCGGTGTCGCCCGGGTCGAGCGCGGAACCGCCGTCGGCCGGGGTGACCGTCGGCTGGCCCGCGGTCGCGAGCGGCTGCGGGCTGGCGCCGGTGTAGGCGAGCACCTTGTCGGCGAGGATGACGCCAGCGCCGCTGGAGGGGTCACGGCCCGGGGCCAGGATGTCGACGGCGGTGTTGATCAGTGCCTCGCGCACCTCGGCCGGGGGCAGCCCCGGGTTGCCCGAAAGCACCAGGCCCGCGATCGCGGCGGCGTGCGGCGCGGCGGCCGACGTGCCGTAGAACGTGGTGAAGCCGGTGACGCTGGTGGACACGCCGTCGGCCGCGGTGATGTCCGGCTTGGCGCGGACCTCACCACCGGTGCCGGACACGTTGCCCGGGGTGATCGGGGTGCCGTCGGCCTGGTAGAACATCCGCCGCGGACCGTCCGAAGTGAACCGTTCGACCTTGGTGGTCGCGCCGAAGGCGGCCGGGAACGGGCCCGCCGGGTTGGCCGGGTCGCCCGGTTCGAGGGCACGCGGGAACGCCTTGGCCGCCGGGGCCGCCGCGACGCTGAACGCGTCCCGCGCGGCCGAGTGGCCCACGGTCACACCGGGTTTGGTGTAGGCCTTGAGGCCGTCCGCCGAGTCGGTGAAACGACCGCGCAGCGCGGACAGCGACAGGTAGCGGCCCTCACCGGAGAACTTGACGATGGCCAGCCGCAGTCCGGCGGCGCCCGTGGTGTTCACCCGTTCGTAGGCGTCCTGGGTGCCGGTCTGGACGTCCTGGCTCTGTGCGACGACGTTGCCCGCCGCGTTCAGCAGGTACAGGTCGTAGTCGTTGTTCGAGTGGCCCAGCGGGTCGGACCAGAACAGGGTGACCGGTACCGCCCCGGACGCGTTCGAGATCGGCTGGAAGATCTGGTTGCCCGCGGCACCGGCGAAGTTGTGCGCGGTGCCCGCGAACTTGCCGATGCTCTTTCCGGAGTCGACGAAGTCGCCTTCCCAGTGGCCCGAGGTGCCGTCGGCGACGTTGCCCTCGTTACCGGCCGAGGAGAAGTACAGCGCGCCGTTGGCGGTCACGTCGTTCACGGCCTGGGCGATGATCCAGTCCTGGAACGGGGATTCCTTGAAGTACAGGACGTCGTCCACGATGACGTCGCAGTGCGCCTCGAACCGCAGCTTGCGGATGTTGTCGGCGAAGCTGGCGTCGGAGTTGAACGCGCTGGCGAAACCGAGCGACGCGTTCGGCGCGAGATCGTGGATGATCTCGAGCATCGCGGTGCCCTCGTCGCCGGAACCCTCCTGGCCGGGGATCACGTCGACCCCCGCCGGGAGTTCGCCGCGCGCCTGCGAGGTCGCGAGCGAGTCGACGCCGTCGGAAAGCGCGCAGATCTTGGTGCCCACCCCGGTGACACCGAACTGCTGGCGCGCGGTGTCGGCGTTGTGCGCGCGGTCGCCTTCACTGGTGAGGGGCCCGGCGGCGATGCCGACCTGGCCCTTGGCCTCGACGGCTTTCTTCAGCTCGTCCGCGATCCGGGCGGCCTTCTCTTCCTTGCTCTCCCCCTTCGCCTTTCCGGCGGCGGAGGGCTCGGCCAGTTGCCGGGCGGTGAACGCCTCGTTGGCGGTCTCGATCCGCTTGACGTCGGCGCGGCCCGCGATCGTCGTGACCGCGTTCAGCGGCACTTCGGCGCGGACGCTGCCGTACCGCTGCGAGACCGCGCGAATCCCCGCACCGGATTCACGCAGGCTCTTCAGGAGTTCTTCCGAAACCTGGCCCCGGATGTCCACGAGTACGGTGCCGGCCGCGGAGACATTAGCCCCAGACCCCAGTGCGGGAACCGCGGAGGCCGACATGCGTTGAGCGCGGATCTTCTGTTCGACGACCAGCGTGCTGTCCACTTTGGACTCACTGGCCGTCTGACTCTTCTTGATCGACTGCAAGGCCTCGATCTGCCGGATGGTGTTCTCCGAGAACGCGTCCGGGGATTGGCCGGTTTCCGCCGCCGCGACGGGCGGGCTGACGAGGCCGAGCGCCGCGACGAGGGCGGCGGTGCCGGCGGTCAGGATCGATCTTCTTCTTTTACCAGAACGGGTTGGACGCACGTGCGCCTCCGATTCCTAGGCGCGTGCCCCGACTCACGCTGACCAACGCCGGCGATCACCGGCTGGATCAAGCTAAGTACCGGGCGTGCATCGGCGGCAGGCGCCGTTCGAGTGACATCGGATGGGAAATTTCCGGTTTCGGCCGCACGCCGTAGGCTGTTCAGCGTAATCGTATGGTCACAGTGTGATGACCGACCGGCCTCAAAGGACGAACGAGTCCGACCAGGGCTGCGAAGCGCGACCGGACAAGCCGTCCAAAAGGGTCACCGCCTGTTTGTCGGTCAGTGACGCCACGAAGTCGACCACCGCCCGGCCCCGCGCCAGACCGCGCACGGCGTCGGCGCCGGTGACCGGTTCCCCGGTCGCCCCGACGAGCAGTTCCGGCGACGTCCGCGCGAGTCCGGTGAACTCCGACTGGGCCAGTTCGACCAGATCGTGCAGCCGCCGCGGGAGCCGGTAGAACTCGTCGCGGTCGAGCAGCCACGCGTCGAGCGCGTCGACCAGGGTGGTCACCAGGCTCGCCTGTCCGCGCTGGTGCAGCGCGAGTTCCGGGCGCAGCAGCACGAACCGCCGGTGCACGAACTTCAGTACCTGCACCTCGTGCCACTGCGCGGGACGCAGCGTGAGATGCCCCGTCCGGGTCGAGGGCGACGGGACCACCTGGACGCCGTCGACGAGCCGCGCGGTCCATTTCGCGGAGAAGGCGGCGGTCGCCTGCTCGGCCTCGATCGAACCGTCGAAGCCGGTGGCGAGCAGGCCGTCGACGAGTTCGGCGCGGACACGCGCGACCGCGCTGGTGAAGGCGTCGTCGTCGACGATCCATCCGTCCTTCGCGTGCATACGGCGGCGCAGGCGTTCCAGCGAACGGCCCGGGAGCCGCCGTTCGGCGGTCAAGGTCGCGTCGTCCAGACCGGCGAGTTCCACCGCGTGGTCGACCCAGCCGGAGAACTCGGCCGCGACCGGCGCGTGCTGAAGGACGCCGATCCGATGGAAGTCCTGAAGGTCGTGGATGGCGTAGGCGATGTCGTCGGCGGTGTCCATCACGGACGCTTCGACGGTCTGCTGCCAGGGTTCGATCCGGCCCGCGAACGGCGCCCGCGCCTGGGCGAAGTCGTCAAGCTCGGTGCTGTAGGCGGAGAACTTGCTCGCGCCGGTGCCGGGCGCGTCGGCCGGTTCGGCCGCGCCGCGCGGCTGGACGTCCATCGACGTCGGATGCGGATCGGGGACGTGCAGGCGCGCCCACGGGTACTTCAGCACCGCGGCGCGCACCGCCGTGGTGAGGTCGAGCCCGGACGCGGACGGCCCCCGCACGTCGGTCGTGGTGATGATCCGGAACGACTGCGCGTTGCCCTCGAATCCGTCGGCGAGGCCGAACCGGTGCCGGGCGATCCGGTCGAGCGTCTGCTCCCCCAGGTGCCCGAACGGCGGATGCCCGAGGTCGTGCGCGAGCGAGGCGGCCTCCGCGACGTCCGGGTCGCAGCCGCCCAGTTTCGCGGCGAGTTCGGCGGAGTCGCTGGTCGAGTTGATCCGCTCGGCGATGGCGCGGGCGACCTGCGCGACCTTGAGGCTGTGCGTGAGCCGGTTGTGCAACAGTCCGGAGCCGCCGGCGCTGACCACCTGGGTCACCCCGCCGAGCCGGGCGAAGAACGGCGACGCGGCGATCCGGTCCCGGTCGATGCGGAACGGGCTCGTGGCGAGGTCGGTGAACCCGGCGCTCTCGCTCTCCGGATCGCGCCTCCACGTCCTCGGATCCGTCAGTTCCATGCGTCACACCGTATCCGCCGGGACGCTTTGGGACACTGCCCAGGTGGCGGACGTGGTGATCGCGGGCGGCGGCCCGGCCGGGCGGGCACTCGCGCGTGCCTGCGCTCGGCGAGGCTTGGAGACGGTCCTGATCGACCCGGCGCCGGGCAGGCGCTGGCGGGCGACCTACGGGCTGTGGGCCGACGAACTGCCGTCGCTGCCCGAAAGCGCCGTCGCCTGCGCGCCTTCGTCGACAGTCGCGTTCGGAACCGCGCCGCACGTCCTCGATCGGCAGTACCTCGTGGTGGACAACGCCGGGCTGCGCGAGTGGCTGGAAGGCGGTTACGACGTCGTCACCGGGACGGTGTCCGGCGTGGATCACGGCGCGCGGGGCTCGTCGGTACGCCTCGAAGACGGGCGGATCCTCGCGGCGGGCCTGTACTTCGACGCCTCCGGCACCCGGCGGCGGGGAAACCGGTACGAACAGACGGCCTTCGGCGCCGTCCTCCCCGCCGAGGACGCGCTGCGCCTGGTGGACGGTCCGGACACCGCCGTGTTCATGGACTGGCGGGAGACCGAGTCCGGCTTCCTCTACGTGCTGCCCCTCGGCGACGGCACCGTCCTGGTCGAAGAAACCTCGCTGGCCCGCAAGCCCGGTCTGCCGCTGGAACTCCTGGCGGCGCGGCTGCGCGCCCGGCTGAAGGCCGCCGGGCTGACGTCACGCGGGCGCGAAGAGCGGGTGCGGATCGTGCTCGACGTGCCGGCCCCCCGGCGCGGCCGGACGGTGCCGTTCGGGGCCACCGGCGGCCTGGTGCATCCAGCGACCGGATACAGCGTCGCGACCTCGGTGCGGCTCGCGGAGCCCGTCGCCGACGCCGTCGTCCGGGCCTGGGACCGGGGACCGGCCGCGGCCGCGTCGGCCGCTCACGGCGCGTTGTGGCCGTCCTCGGCCCGGACCGTGCACGGGTTGCGGCGGCACGGCCTGCGGGCGTTGTGCGGAATGCCGCCCGAACTGGTCCCGGTGTTCTTCGACCTTTTCTTCACGCTGCCGACCCCTCTTCAGCGAGCCTTCACCACCGGCCGTGAGGATCTTTCGGGGACCATCGAAGCCATGTCGGCACTTTTCCGATTAGCACCGTGGAAAGTGAGAAAACACCTGATCGGGTGGCGTGCGTTACGCCGTTCTAGGTAACCCAGGTGCCTTGCCGATGAACATCAGTCGACACGTGTTTCGTTTCGCACCGCCACCGACGACCATGCGGTTGTGACGTTGCAGATCGCGGTCCGCTTCGCTTACCAACCGTTGTACAGCCTTCACACGGGCGGCGTCGTCGCGTTCGAAGCCCTGGCGCGGCCAGGCCGCGGCACCGCCCACGAATTGCTGGCCGACGCCCGGCGCGGCGGCAAGCTGGCCGAGGTCGACGTCGGCCTGGCCGCCGAAGCCGTTCGGCAGCAGAGCGAGGCGCAGGCGGCGCTCCCGCTGCACCTGAACCTGTCCGCGCGGACCGTGGCGGCGCCACCGGCCCGGTTCGAGCCGCTGACCGAGGCGCTCGGCCTGTCCGGCCGCCGGACCAGGGACGTCGTACTGGAGATCGGGCCGCCGTTCACGCAGATCCCCGCCGATCTGCTGCTCACCGGCATGCGCAGGCTCACCGAACTCGGGTTCCGGCTCGCGCTCGACGGCCTCGGTCGCGGCGACCTGCCGCTCACGCTGCTCGCCTCCGCGCCGATCGACCTGGTGAAACTGGACCGCAGCGTGCTGCGCGGCCTGCCGCACGACCCGGCCGCCGTCGCGGTCGTCGAGGCGGTGCTGCACTTCGCGTCGCGCACCGACAACCGGCTGGTCGCGACGGGGCTCGAAACCACCGAACAGCTGGAGTCCGCGCGGCGGCTCGGAGTGCGGATCGCGCAGGGCAACCTGCTCGCTCCGCCGGACGGCGACCACGCGCCGCTGCCCGCGCCGGACGCGCCCGGCCCGTTCATCCCCGGCACCGCGCGGGCCCGCCGGGTCGGCGACTTCCTGCGCCCCGCGACCACTCTGCCCGAAGACGCGACCTGTGACGACGTGCGCGAGGTGCTGGCCGCCTCCGACGGGCCGAGCGGCATCGTCGGCATCGACGACCGGCACCGTCCACAGTGGTCGATCGACCGGACGCGGTTCCTGGTCGCGGTCACCGGGCTGTACGGCCACGCGTTGCACGCCAAGCGGCCCGCGTCGCGGCTCGCCGACCGGCCGCACACGATCCACACCGACGCGAGCGCGCTCGAATTCCTCGAACTGGTCACCGACGCGGACTGGAGCCGCACCGGCGACGACGTCGTGGTGGTCGACGACCGCGGCCGGTGCGTCGGCGTGGTGCTGGTGAACGAGGTCCTCCGCGGGGTCGCCGAGGCGAAGGTCGAGGAGGCCGTCTCGCTGAGCCCGCTGACCCGTCTTCCCGGCAGCGACGCCGTCGCCAGGGACGTCGACCGCCGGATCAACGCGCGGGAGCCGTTCGTCGCGGCCTGGCTGGACGTCGACTCGTTCAAGACGGTCAACGACACCGCCGGATTCGCCGCCGGCGACGACCTGATCCGCACCCTCGGCCGGACGCTCACCGATCTGGAGGCCCGGCTGCGCCGGATGCGGGTCAGCCACGTCGGCGGGGACGACTTCCTGATCGCCTGCGACGTCGACGAGATCGGCACGGTCGCCGCCGCGCTGCTGGACACGCCGTGGTCGGCCGACGGGCTGCCGGTGACGGTCTCACTGGCGACCCTGGTGTGCGGGAACGGCGCGATCCGGTCCTACAAGGACGCTTCCCGGCTCCTGGCGCCGCTGAAGAAGCGGGCCAAGGAGGTCCCCGGGTCCAGCTGGGTGCTCGGCCGTCCGGGCTCGGAGCGGGTCGAGGTGCTGCGCGGCATCACCACCCGGGGTCTGCCGTCGCAGCGCGCCGCCGTCGGCTTCTGACCTCTCGCATTTCGTCCTCTGAATGCGTTCCTTGCGGCAAGCAAGTACCGCATTCAGAGGACGAAATGCGTTTCAGAGGGAGTGGGCCGCGCGGTAGGCGGAGAAGCGTTCGTCGACCTCGCCCGCGGTGAGCCCGAAGTCGGCCAGGTCGTACCGATGCACGGGTTTCCTTTCCCCGGAACGACTTTCGGCGTGCACGGCGGTCATCGCGTCCCGTGCCTCACCGCTCAGCGACAGCCCGAAGTGCCGGTAGACCCCCTCGACGGTGGCGATCGGGTCCGCGACGAAGTCCTCGTACCGGACATCGCAGAACTGCGCCGGATCGTGCCGCTTCCTCGCCTCCAGTGACCTTTCCGCGCCCCGCGCCCACAGATCCAGCTGGCCGCGCCCGATCACGTCACCGCGAAAGACGTCGGACCAGCCCTCCGAGGCCTGTTCGTTCAGGCTGCACACCGACGCGATGATCGTGCTCGGCGCGCGGTGGGTCTGGACGATCAGCGCGTCCGGGTACACCTCCAGCAAGGCGTCGAGCGCGAAGATGTGACTCGGGTTCTTGAGTACCCAGCGGCGTTTCGCGTCGGGCAGGCCGATCAGCTGGAGATTCCGGCGGTGCCTGCGATAGGCGTCGGTCCAGCTCTGCCCGTCCAGCCAGCGCGAGTACGACGGCACGTGCGCGAGGCATTCGTAGGACACCGATTTCAGCGACTGCCGAAGGAGCTGCCAGCATTCCTCGACCTGGTCGGCGGACATGTGGTGCAGGCCCATGAACTCGGGATGCTCGACGTGGTGTTTCTCGTAGCCCGCCTGGATCCCTTGGAAGACCGGGTTTTCCGCCCAGGTCTCACGCGGCGGCCTCGGCTGCGGCACCTCGGTCAGCCATACCTGGAGCCCCTGGTGCGCCGGATCCTCGGTGAGCAGCCGGTGCAGCGCCGTGGTCCCGGTGCGCGGCAGACCGGTGACGAAGATGGGCCGCTCGATCGGCACCTCGGCGTACCGCGGGTTCTGCTTCCAGGACGCCTCGCTCAACGACCTCGCCACGAGGGCACCGCGTAGGAAGGCTCGATGGATCTTGTTGCCGTACGGCGTCAAACCCGCCTCTCCGGCATAGGAGTCCAGCAGGACCCGCAGTCCTTCGAGGTGGTCGTCTCCACCGAAGTCGTCCAGCCCGGTGAGTTTCGCCGCCGACGCGTGCAGATCCTCGACGGTGCCGACGTTTTCCCGCCCTGGCAGCATGTTCTCCCCTTCAGTGGTGGTATTCGCCGGCGTTGACGTCGAGGCACTGACCAGTGACGCACCGGGCGAGCGACGAGGTCAGGAACACGACGGCATCGGCGATCTCGTCCGGTTCGGGCAGGCGGCGCAGGTCGATCGTCTCCGCCGTCTCGGCGTACACCTGCTCCGGCGGCACACCGCGTTCCTTGGCCAGGTAAGCGAAATACCACTTCAGCGAGTCCGCCCAGATGTAGCCGGGCGCCACGGAGTTGACCCGGATCCCGCGCGGCCCGAGTTCCGACGCCAGGCTCTGGGCGAGCGCCAGCAGGCTCGCCTTCGCCATCTTGTACGCGCCGAACGTCCGCCGCGAATGCCGGAGCACCGCCGAATTGATCATCACCACCGAGCCGCCGCTCTCTTCGAGCGAAGGCGTGAACAGCCGCGTGAGCCGGAGCGCCGCGAGCACGTTGGTCTCGAAGCCCGCCCGCACGTCGGCGAGGTCGACGTCGGCGAGATCCATGATCGGCGGGATCGCGAAAGCGTTGTTCACCAAGGCATCCACCCGGCCGAACGCCTTCAGCGCGGCTTCGGCGAGGTTCGCGGCCGAAGTGTCGTCGGTGATGTCGGTGGGCACGGTGACCGCGCGGCGGCCGAGCGCGTCGACCTCCTTGGCGACCTCGGCGAGCCGCGATTCGGTGCGGGCGGCGAGGACGACGTCCGCACCGGCCGCGGCACTGCGCACGGCGATGGACCGGCCGAGTCCCGGTCCGACTCCGGAGACGACGACCACTTTGTCCCGCAAGAGATCCGTCATCCCAGCATCCTCCCCGCGACAGCCTCTTGGCGGGCCGCGATCCGGGCCGCCCACTCCTCCGGGGTCACCCGGGCCTCGTCGTGGAACGGCAGCCTGTCGGCGAGTTCGCCGAACTTCACCACCTCGACCTCGGGGCCGTCGGCCACGTCGAGCGCGCGGGACAGCCGCTGCCAGCGGATCTGGACGTAGCCCCGATCGTGCCCGGTGCGTTCGAGCCAGTTGGCCAGGCCGGGATCGCGTTCGCTGATCACGAACCGGATCTTGCCGTCCGGGTCGACCCGCGCCTGGTCGGCGGTGAGGCTCGTCTGGTGGTTGATGTAGTCGAGCGAGAGGTACCAGACGCTGCCGAGCTGGATGCCCTGATACGGCGCGTCCGAGCGCGGAACCGTGACGATCATGACCTCCTCGTCGCCGAGTTCGTAGTGTCCGGCCGAGGAATACTGCGTCGTCAAGCCGCCCGGGGTCGGACGCGGTTCGGTCATCGTGTTCACCGGCAGGTTCAGGTAGAACCACTTCGGGAAGGCGAGGAAGGTGCGCAGCCTGCTCAGCAGGATCTTGCCGGAGACGCCGTAGCGCTTGGCCAGCCCGTCGCGGGTGAGCGGCGCGGGCGAACCGCCCGCGGTGTCGGCGCACTGGATCTGGATCGTGCCGCGGCGTTCGGTGGCCCAGTCGCTGTAGACCTCGCGCACCACGAGCATCGACGAGCCGGGGCCGAGGATGAAGTAGTTGGGGCCGGGGTCGGGTTTCGCCGGTCCGAAGCGGAGTTCGAACGTGCCGTCCTCGGCGATCTCGATCTCACGGTCGTCGAAGGCGGCGAGGCTGTCCGGTACCTCGACGGGTGAGTAGTCGCCGTTGAGCACTTGAAAACTGACGTCGGCCGTGCTTCCCCGCGTCCCGGTGACGACGTACTCGCGGTCCTCGCGGATGTTCGCGTTGAAGTACAGCGTGTCCGGGTTGTCCAGGCCCATCTTCGTGTACGGCCCGGTGGACTGGGTGAAGAACGGATAGTCCCGTTCGTAGGCCCACGCCATCTGCAGGGACGCGCGGATGCTGCCGGCGAGATAATCGTAGCCCTCGACCAGGTCCTGTTCGGTCCGGATGTGCGGCGCCTCCGCGATGACCTTCTCGGCTTCGACGATCGCGTCCGCGAACGGTTGAGTGAGCACCGGCGACTCCTCATGCTGGTACAAATACGTACCGACTTGGTACGTTCTTCGCTGCGTAAGACTAGAACGCGTTCTAAGGATGGGTCAATGATTCGACGCTCACCGCCCACCGAGCGAGTCGTGCGGCTGCTCGATTTCTTCGCCGCGCACCCGGGCCGCCGATTCGGCCTGTCGGAACTCGCGCGCGAACTGGACCTGGCGAAGCCGACCTGTCTCGGCATCGTGACCGAACTGGCCGCGGGCGGCTACCTGGTCCGGGACCCGGGTCCGGTCACCTACCGGCTCGGGCCGGCGATGGTCGCCGCCGGCCGCGTCGCGAGCGAGGGTTTCGGCGCGAGCGAGGTCGCACGACGGCATCTCGAGGACCTGAGCAGGCGATACGGCGCCACGTGCACGGCGTCGGCCGTCGTCGGCGACCGGATCCTGATGCTGCAGAGCGCCGGGCCCGGCCGGGTCAAACTCGGCGAGACCTACCCGTTCGCGCCGCCGGTCGGCCTGATGTACGTGCTGTGGGATTCCGACGCGGCGTTCGACGCGTGGCTCGCCAAACCCCCGGCGGTGCCGGTGCGCCTCGACGAAGCGCACCTGCGTCACGTCGTCGCCGAATGCCGCGAGCACGGCTACCTGGTGGAAAGCCTGACCTCGGCCGGACGGCGGCTCTACGCGCTGATGGCCGGCGTCGGCGCGGAGGAACTGCCGCCGGAAGTGCGGGGCCTGGTGGGCGAACTCGTGTCGAGTCTCGGCGAACGCGTCTACCTCGGCGCCGACCTGGAGCCGCGCCGCAAACACGCCGTGAGCCTGCTCGCCGCGCCGACGTTCGACGCTTCGGGCAGGCAGGAGCTGGTGCTCACGCTGTCGGTCGGCGAGCCGATCACCGGCGCCGAGATCGCGCGACGGGGCGCGGCGCTGGTCGCCACCGCCGACGCCGTCACCGCCGAATCCGGCGGCCGCCGCCCCACGCGTTTCGTCCTCTGAATGCGGTAGTTGCACACGCAAGGACCGCATCCAGAGGACGAAACGCGGTCAGGAGGCCCAGCGGTTCGCGGTGAGTTTCAGGCTCGGCACGTCATCCATCGACATCATCGTTTCGTACAGCCGGTCGTACTGGGTCGAGGCGGTCAGCCACGCGCCGTCCACCCGCCGATAGGTGTCCTCGTAGTACGCCGCGCCTTCGATCACCACCCGGTGCTCGGGCACGATCACCTTGTCCCGCATCAGCCACGTGCCCGTCGCGGTGTCGCCGTCGACGTCGATCTCCGGCTGCCCGGCGAAGTGCACGGTGGTCACACCGGGACCGACGGCGTTCCGGAAGAACCCGATGATCGCCTCACGCCCTTCGAAGTTCAGGGGTTCGCCGTACGACGGCGTGCCGAAGCGCGCGTGCGCGTCGGTCGTCAGGGTCCCGGCCATCTCGTCCCACAGCTTGAGGTCGAGGCACCGGAGGTAGCGGGCTTTGAGGCGACGGATCTCTTCGAGCGCGACCAGGTCCATGCCGACAGCGTCCTCCTCCCCTTGACCAAGCACAAGAACTTGTTCTACTTTTCTGATCTCCAACCACGGAGGTCACGATGGTGTCGCCGACCTACGAGCTCACCCATCTCGAAGCACTCGAAGCCGAAGCCGTGCACATCTTCCGCGAGGTCGCGGCGACCTTCGAACGACCGGTCCTGCTGTTCTCCGGCGGCAAGGACTCGATGGTGATGCTCCATGTGGCGGCCAAGGCGTTCTGGCCGTCACCGCCGCCGTTCCCGGTGATGCACGTGGACACCGGGCACAACTTCGACGAGGTGATCGAGTTCCGGGACCGCACGGTCGACAGGTACGGGCTCCGGCTCGTCGTCACCAGCGTCCAGGACGACATCGACGCGGGCCGGGTCGTCGAAGACCCGAAGGCCGGCCGCAACCGCCTCCAGACCGTCGCCCTGTTGCGCGGGATCCGCGAGCATTCCTTCGACGCCGTCTTCGGCGGCGCCCGGCGCGACGAGGAGAAGGCCCGCGCCAAGGAGCGCGTGTTCAGCTTCCGCGACGAGTTCGGCCAATGGGATCCGCGCAATCAGCGGCCGGAACTCTGGGACCTCTACAACGGCAGGCATCGCAAGGGCGAGCACATCCGCGTCTTCCCGCTGTCGAACTGGACCGAACTCGACATCTGGCAGTACATCGAGGCCGAGGGCGTCAACCTGCCGTCGATCTACTACTCGCACCGGCGCCCGGTCGTCCAACGGGACGGGATGCTGCTCGCGCACACCCGCTTCCTCACCCTGGGCGAAGACGAAACCCCTTACGAGGCAACAGTCCGTTTTCGCACCGTCGGCGACGCGACCTGCACCGGCTGCGTGGAGTCGACCGCGACGTCACCGGCCGAAGTGGTCACCGAGGTGGCGGCCAGCAGGCTCACCGAACGCGGCGCCACCCGCGCCGACGACCGGATCTCCGAAGCGGGCATGGAAGACCGGAAGAAGGAAGGCTACTTCTGATGGGCGCCTCACAGCTGGTCCGGCTCGCGACAGCGGGCAGCGTGGACGACGGGAAGTCGACCCTGATCGGCCGTCTGCTGTTCGATTCGAAGGCGGTGTTCACCGATCAGCTCGAAGCCATCGAACGCACCAGCCGTGACCGCGGCGAGGCGTATCCGAACCTCGCGCTGCTGACCGACGGCCTGCGCGCCGAACGCGAGCAGGGCATCACGATCGACGTCGCCCATCGGTACTTCGCGACACCGCGGCGGAAGTTCATCATCGCCGACACCCCGGGACACGTGCAGTACACCAGGAACATGGTCACCGGGGCGTCCACGGCGGACCTCGCGCTGATCCTGATCGACGCCCGCAAAGGCGTGCTCGAACAGTCGCGACGGCACGCGTTCCTGGCGAGCCTGCTGGGAATCCCGCATCTGGTGTTATGCGTCAACAAGATGGACCTGGTCGACTGGTCGCAGGAGCGCTTCGAAGAGATCCGCGAGGACTTCCGCCGCTTCGCCATGAAACTCCAGGTGCCCGACCTGACCTTCGTACCCATGTCGGCGCTGCACGGTGACAACGTCGTGCACCGCGGCGCCAGTATGCCTTGGTACGAGGGCACTTCCCTGCTGCACCATCTCGAACAGGTGCATGTGGCCTCGGATCGCAACCTCATCGACGCGCGATTCCCGGTGCAGTACGTGATCCGGGAGCACAGCCGTGACTTCCGCGGGTACGCGGGCACCGTCGCGGGCGGGGTGTTCAAACCCGGTGACGAGGTCGCCGTGCTGCCGTCCGGCTTCACCACGACGGTCCGCGCGATCTGGGGTCCGGGTGGGTCCACGGTCACCGAAGCCTTCGCCTCTCAGGCCGTCACGATCGAACTCGACGACGACCTCGACCTCGGACGCGGCGATCTGATCTGCCGTCCCGGGAACCGTCCGCACACCAGCCGGGACGTCGACGCGATGGTCTGCTGGTTCTCCGAACACGGGGCGTTGAAAACCGGGAACAGCTACGTCGTCCGGCACACCACCCGGGAGACCAAGGCCGAGATCCGCGATCTGGACTACCGGCTCGACGTCACCACCCTGCACCGCGACGAGACCGCGAAAGCGTTGTCCCTCAACGAGATCGGCCGGATCCGGTTGCGCGCGCGGCAGCCGCTGCTGTTCGATTCCTACCGTCGCAACCGGTCCACCGGCGGTTTCCTCCTCGTCGACGAACATTCCGGGGCGACGGTCGCGGCCGGCATGATCACCGGACCGAGCGTGACGGCGTCGAACGTCGTCTGGCACACCGCCGCGGTCACCAGGGCGGAACGCCCGACCCGCGGGCTCACCGTCTGGCTCACCGGGCTTTCCGCGTCCGGGAAGTCGAGTGTGGCCGTGGAGCTGGAGCGACGGCTGGTCGCGTCCGGGCGGCCCGCGTATCTGCTGGACGGCGACAATCTCCGGCACGGACTGAACGGGAACCTCGGTTTCAGTCCCGCCGATCGCGCCGAGAACGTCCGGCGCGTCGCCGAGGTCGCGAAGCTGTTCGCCGACGCCGGTGTGGTGTCGGTGGTCTCCCTGATCAGCCCATACCGGGCCGACCGCGAACTCGCCCGCGCCGCGCACGAGGCGGCCGGGCTGCCGTTCCTCGAAATCTTCGTCGACACCCCGCTCGAGGTCTGCGAAGACCGCGACCCCAAGGGGATGTACGCGAAGGCCAGGGCGGGCGAGATCAGCGGCTTCACCGGGGTGGACGCCCCCTATGAGCGGCCGGAGAACCCGGATCTGTTGCTGCGCCCGGAAAACGGGGACCCCGCCGCGATGGCCGCGCTGATCCTCGCCGCCCTGGAGTAGCTGAAGGGCGCTTTCCCCGCATCGGATGCGGGTAAAGCGCCCTTCGCCTCGTCCTATGCGGGTAAAGCGTCCTTCAGCCGCCGTTCGAGGCCCGGTACGGCGCGGTCGCGTAGGTGCGCGCGGTGGCGGCCGTCAGCTTCTCGACCGACCGGAACATCGTCTTCCCGAGCTTCGTCCGTGCCCTCAGAGCCGGATGCGTCGCGGCGTAGTCGTCCTTGTTGACCGCCGGATCGCCCGCGAACCGACCGGACGCGAACAGCGAGTAGGTCAGGATCGGCTTGCCGTCCGCGCTGAACATCACGCCCGCTTCGTTACGGCCGTCGTTGAACCAGCCCGCCTTCGTGGCGACCCGCAGCCGCTCGGCCGAGTTCAGATCGAGGCGCACGCCGTCGGTGAACGCGCTCAGCGAACGCAGGATGTTCAGCAGGTACTCGGTGGACTTCGCCGAAAGCAGCGTCCCGCCGACCAGTTTCCGAAGCAGCGTATGCGTCTCGGCCGGGGTCGTCTTCCCGAGGAAGAAGCGGTTCGGGTTCGCCACCGGGACGACCTGGGTGTGCACGAATCCCTTGCCGCGCAGGATCTCGTTGACCTCCGCGGCGGGGACGACCAGCCCGCACAGGCGGACGGCGGTGTTGTCGGACAGCGTCAGCAGCGCGGCCATCGCGTGCCCGAGAGTGATCGAGCTCGGGTACGCGCCGTCGAGGCCGAAGATGCCGTCGGTGTCCTTGATGACGATGTCGGCCGTGACGTCGACGCGCTGGTCCAAAGTGAGCAGTCCACGGTCGATCTTGTCGAGTACCGCGGTGGCGACCGCGATCTTGTTGACGCTGTAGGCCTCGACCACCTCGTCGGCTCGCTCGGAGACGGCGGGGATCAGGTTCCCGGCGGTGTCGGCGACGCTGACGTACGACGACCAGGTGCCACCCGCCTTCGCCGTTTCCCGGGCGTACACCTGGGAAATCCGGCGCGCGGCGGCCGAGGCGTCAGCGGCGGCGGTGTCCGGATCGGACTCGGCGGCCTGGGCGATCTGCGTTGTCCCGAGTACCGCGCCCGCGGCGGCGACCGTTCCCAGCCCCAGCACGCGACGACGGTTGACGTTCGTATCCACCTCGCGGACCCTACCGCTTTCAGCCCGCCGGTGTGACGAATCCGGTGTCGTAGGCCTTGATCACCGCTTGTGTCCGGTCCCTCGCACCGAGTTTCGCGAGGATGTTCCCGACATGCGTCTTCACCGTCTGCACGCCGAGGTACAGCTCGCCCGCGATCTCCACATTGGACAGTCCGGCCGCCATCAGCCGCAGCACCTCGCGTTCGCGTTCGGTGAGCCCGGAGTCGGCGAGACCGTTCTGAGGAGCCCGGTTCGCCTGCTGCGAGGCCAGCCGCCGGATCGCGGCCGGGAACAACAGGGACTCCCCCGCCGCCACCGTCCGGATCGCCGCGACGATCTCCTCGGGCCGCGCCCGCTTCAGCAGGAAGCCGCTCGCGCCGGCGAGCAGCGCGTCATAGACGTAGTCGTCGTTTTCGAAGGTGGTCACCACGATCACCTTCGGCGGACTATCCATAGTGGACATCAGATGCGTGGTCGCGCGGATCCCGTCGACCGAGGGCATCCGGACGTCCATCAGCACGACGTCGGGCCGGAATCGCGAGACCAGGCCGGGCACCTCGGCGCCGTCGGCAGCCTCTCCCACGACCTCCAGATCGGGCTCGGAGGCGACGATCGCCCGCAGCCCCGCCCGGATGAGCTGTTCGTCGTCGACCAGCAGCACCCCGATGCTCATCGCCGCTTCCCCCATGGCACCGCCACCTCGACCTTCCAGAATCCGTCCGCGCGGCCTGCGGTGATCGTGCCCCCGAGCACTTCCACCCGTTCCGCCATTCCCGCGAGCCCCCGGCCGCCCCCGTCCCGTGACGGCGCCGCGGCGCCGAGCGGGTTGGCCACCCGCAACCGCAGCAGCTCCGCTTCGGCGTCGACGAGCACCGTCACCGGCACCTTACCGGCGTGCCGCAACGCGTTCGTCAGGCATTCCTGCAAGATCCGGTACGCCTCGCGGGAGACGACCGGCGGCACCGACGCCGGTTCGCCCCGCACCTCCGCCGCCACCTCGGCGCCGGCCAGCCGTGTGGCTTCGACCAGCGCGGAAAGCTCTGTCAGTCCCGATTGAGGCGCCCGCGACGACGCTTCCTCGCGCAGCAGCCCGAGCACGTGGTCGAGGTCGTCCAGCGCGGCCCGGGCCGACTCCTCGATCGCGGTGAGCGCCTGTTCGGTGAACTCCGGATCCGACCGCAGGGTCCGGCGCGCGGCCCCCGCCTGGATGGTCACGACGCTCAGCGCGTGGCCGACCGAATCGTGCAGTTCCCGCGCGAGCCGGTTGCGTTCGGCGAGCTGTTCGGTGCGCTTCTCCAGCTGGGCGATCCGTTCGGCGGCCGAGATCCCCAGCAGGCTCTTGGCGCAGCGGGTCAGCACCGCGCCTGCCACCCAGACGACGTACGCCAGCACGACGAGACCGAGCAGGAAGGCCGCGGGGATCCAGGCGCTCGCCCAGCCTTTCGGCACCGAGATCGGGTCCTCTGTGGACAACGCTATCCGGCCGGTGAACGGCGCCGCGACCGAGAAGCCGAAGGCGACCGGGACGAGCAGGCTCACCAGGCTGACGACACAACCGGTGGCCACGTGCAACAGGAACATCGCGCTCGACCGCAGCCGGACCGGCCAGCTCCCCGCGGGCCCGAACGTCACCCCGGGCACCGGATCGTCCAGCAGTTCCCGGACGGCCGCGCCTTCCAGCACCCGGACGGCGGGGAGGAACGACGACGCGATCACCACCAGGACGACGGTGATCATCGCGATGACGATCCCGCGCCCCATCGTCACGACAAGGGGCAGCAGCGACGGCACCACGATGGCGGCGAAGAGCAGATACGGCACGCTCAGCGCGCCGCCGAGGATGAAGTAGACCCACCGGCGGTAGGTCGCCCGGTCCACGAGCGGGCCGAAAAGTCGCATGCGCTCTTTCTAGCGTGTGCCGACTTCGCGCGGATCCCTCATCAGTATCTCCGCGATCTCCCTCGCGAGCGTGACCCGGTGCGCGTCGCCGTCGATGCCGGTGTGCGCAACAGCGCCCTCCAGCAGGAGGAAGAGCTGCTCCGCGAGCCGCTCCGGATCCGGCGCGCCCGGGGCGTCCTCGCGGAGGAGTTCCGCGAACTTCGCCCGGACGGCCTCCTTGTGCCGCCGGATCACGTCGAGCCCGGGATGCCCGGCGGGCAGCTCGGCGGCCGCGTTCAGGAAGGCGCAGCCCCTGTCGCTCCCGAGCCCGGGATGGTCGATGTAGGCGTCGAAGACCACGAGCGCCCGGGGCGGATCGGCTTCGGCCAGCCGCTCTTCGAGGTACGCCCACCAGACGTCGTGCCGCCGTCGCAGGTACTCGACGATGAGCTCCGTCTTCGAACCGAAGCACGCGTACAACGTCTTTTTCGTGACGCCCGCGGTCTCGGCCACGGCCGCGACGCCCACCGCGTTCAGGCCCTCCCGGTAGAAGAGCTCGGTCGCGGCCGCCAGGACACGCTCGCCGGCTGGAGTCAGCATGCCTCGACTATACCGATCGGTTGACCTGAGCGCGAAATGCAGGAACACTCCTCAGGTATACCGATCGGTATACACAAGGAGGCGATCCGATGGTTTCTTCCCACAAACCCGAGCTGACGCTCACCGCGGCCGGGTTGTCGCTGATCGCGGTCACTTACGGGCTGGCGAGGTACGCGTACGGGCTCTTCGCGCCGACCCTCCGGACCGAATTCGATCTCGACGGCGGCACGCTCGGCGCCGTCGCGGCGGGAAGTTACGTCGCGTACTGCCTGGCCGTCGTCGTTTCGACCGCCGTCACGGCCCGCTGGGGCGCGCGGACGGGCGCGCTCGCCGCGGGAACGGCCGCCACCGCGGGGACCTCGCTGATCGCGGCCGCGCCGAACACCGCGGTCCTCGCGCTCGGTGTCGTCCTCGCCGGCGCCAGCACGGGCCTGGCCTCCCCCTCCCTCGCGGACGCGGTCTCCCGTGTCGTCCGGGTGGCCCGCCGCGACCGCGCCCAGTCCGTGGTGAACGCCGGGACCGGGCTCGGCGTGCTGATCTCGGGTCCGGTCTCGCTGCTCGCGATCGGCGACTGGCGGCTGGCTTGGTGGGCCTTCGCCGCGACCTCGGCGCTGGTCACCCTGTGGATCGCCCGTGTCGTGCCGCCGGTCAAGGAGGATCGCCCGCGCGGGTTGCCGACGCCGCTGTTCCCGCCCGCCACCGGACGGCTGCTGCCCGCCGCCGCGACGCTCGGCCTGGCCAGTGCGGCGATCTGGACGTTCGGCCGGGACATCGCCGTGAGCGTCGGCGGGCTCGGCGAGACCGAGTCGACCGTGGTGTGGATCGTCCTCGGCGCGGTCGGGCTGGCCGGGGCTTTCACCGCCGAACTGACCTCGCGGGCGGGACTGCGCCGGGCCTGGTCGGCGGGGATGATCCTGTTCGCGCTCGCCACGGCGCTCTTCGCCCTCGCCACCCGGTCGTTCCCGGCGCTCGTCGTCGCGGCGGCGCTGTTCGGCGCCGTCTACATCGGACTGACCGGTGTGCTGATCCTCTGGGGCACCAGGGCTTATCCGACGGCGCCCGCGTTCGGTGTCGGTGTGGCCTTCCTGATGCTGGCACTCGGCCAGGCCGCCGGGGCACCGCTCATCGGCTTGCTCGGCGACCTGATCGACCTGCGTGCCGGTTTCCTCGCCGCCGCGGCGACGGCCGTTCTCGGGGTCCTGTTCGCCCCCAAGGAAGCGACCACGACGTACAACTTCGGGGTCCGTTCCCTCTCAAGGGTGAGTACCGTCCCGCCGGAGCGGGAATCCCGCGTCGGTTGCGCGTGATGTTCTCATCGGCATGAACCTGCTGCTCGGCCTGCTCACGTTGCCCGTCTACGCGCTGATGCTGTGGCCACTCGTGGTCGCCGCCCGCCGCGTGCTGGGCGTGCGGATCGGCGTGATCCGCGCGTTCTGCGCCGCCGGCTTCGGCTGGCTGGTCGCGGGCGGCATCCTCACCGCGGTCCCCCGGCTGATGTACGCGGGCGGCGCCTTCGCCGGGCTGGTCATCCCGGTGGCGGGCAGCGCGTTCCTGGCGACGCTGATCTTCCTGTTCGTCGCGGAGTTCGTCCTGCCTTCCGGTTCGGGGCTCGGGCTGATCGGCAGGATCCGGTCACTGCGCCGCCGCGCGGCCCGGACGCGGCGGTACTCGCAGATCACCCGGATCGCGATCAAGCACGGCCTCGGCCGGTACCTCACCGGCCGCCGCGAACCCGGCCTCGCCCAGGTCCGGCACGCCAAGCTGGCGCGCTCGCTGCGACGCGCGCTGGAAGAGGGCGGCGTGACGTTCGTGAAACTCGGCCAGCTGCTCTCCACTCGATCCGACCTGCTCCCGCCGGTGTTCGTCGACGAGCTGAGCAAGCTCCAGGACCAGGTCGCCTTCGCCGACGCCGACGAGGTCGCGACGGTGCTGCGCGAAGAACTGGGCGGAAATCCGGACGAGATCTTCGCCGAGTTCGATCCGGAGCCGATCGCGGCCGCGTCGATCGCGCAGGTCTACCGGGCGAAGCTGCGCGACGGGCAGGACGTCGTCGTCAAGGTCCAGCGGCCCGGCATACAGGCACTGGTCGAACGGGACCTCGACATCGTCCGCCGGGTCGCGGCCGCACTCGACCAGCGCGCGGACTGGGCCCGCTCGCTCGGCGTCGTCGACCTCGCCGAGGGATTCGCCGACGCCCTGGTCGAAGAGCTCGATTTCCGCACCGAGGCCAGGAACATCGAAGCGGTCGCCGCGGCCTACCCCGGTACCGAGATCGCGCTCCCGACCGTCCACAAAGCACTGTCCACCGAACGCGTGCTGGTGATGCGGCGCCTCGACGGCAAACCGCTCGCCGCCGCCAAGGAGCAGGTCCCGGTCGCGGAACGGGCGAACCTCGCGCGGTCGATGCTGCGCTGTGTGCTCGGCCAGGTGATGGGCAGCGGCGTCTTCCACGCCGACCCGCATCCCGGCAACGTCCTACTGCTCACCGACGGCAGGCTGGGCTTGCTCGACTTCGGCTCCGTCGGACGGCTCGACTCGGGTCTGCGCGCCGGGTTGCAGAACCTCATCCTCGCCCTCGACCGCGGCGACCCGGCCGCGTTGCGCGACGGCCTGCTGGAGATCGTCGACCGGCCGGACGAGATCGAGGAGCGGCGGCTGGAGCGGGCGCTGGGTGCCTTGGTGGCAAAGCACTTCAACCACGGGCAGGCCCCGGATCTGGACATGTTCACCGACCTGTTCCGGGTGATCGCCGACTTCCGGCTCAGCGTGCCCCCGCCGATCGCCGCGGTGTTCCGCGCCCTGGCCACTTTGGAGGGAACTCTCGCCGCGCTGGCGCCGGGGTTCAACATCGTCGTCGAATCCCGCGCCTACGCCGCCGAGCAGGTCGGCGCCGGGTTGCGGCCGGAATCGCTGCGCTCCACGGCCACCAACGAACTGATGGCGCTCCTGCCGGTGCTGCGCCGCCTGCCCCGCCGCGTCGACCGGATCGGCGACGCGCTGGAGCAGGGCAGGCTTTCGGTCAACGTCCGGCTGTTCTCCGACGAACGCGACCGTGACGTGGTCACCGGGCTGGTGCACGAGGTCCTGCTGGCGTTCGTCGGCGCGGCCACCGGGCTGATGGCCGTGCTGTTGCTGGGCAGCGCGACCGGCCCGGAGGTGCTGCCGGGGGTCACGCTGCACCAGCTGTTCGGCTACAACCTGCTGGTGGTCAGCGCGCTGGTGGGATTGCGGCTGCTCTTCGTCGTTTTCCGGCGGACCGGACAACGGTCACGATCGTCCCGATGACGCCGAGGACGACGAGCCCGGCTCCGCCGAACATCAGCAGACGCGAAGTACGGAACCCGGTGTCGGACACGGGATCTCCCGGAAGCCCGGCCTCGACGAAAGCGGTGGTCTGCGGAAAGGGCTCGGCGGAGAAAGGGCTCCCCAGTCCGACGACGATTCCGCTCAGCTTCGCCAGGGGAACGGCGCCGTTGCCGGGCTCCTCGGTGTAGATACGCGAGTCCCGGGAATTGTTCCGCAGGTCACCGGCGACGAACACCGTGCCCGGCGGCACCTGGACGCTGAACGGCCGGTATTCCTTGCGGCCGTACCCGTTGTCGTCCTCGGTGTACGGCTCCTTGACCGGCTTCCCGTTGACGGTGATCAGGTTGTCCTTCGTACAGCAGACGACCTGATCACCACCGATGCCGATCACCCGCTTGACGGCCCGGCCCTCGCCGGGACTCGCGTCCGGGAACGCCGAAAGGTCCATGAGGACGACCGCGCCGCGCGGAATCTCGGGGAGTTCCACCCAGCGATACAGCACGACCTCGCCCGGCTGGATCGTGGGCGTCATCGCTTCGCCGGGGACACTCACCATCCGATAGCCCATCAGGGTCCAGAACCCGTATCCCCCGATGCCCACGCCGACGATCGCCACGAGGATCATCACGAGCAGGAGCGGGGAGAATCTTCGCTTCGGCCCGGGTCTGTCGGCGGGCGGAGCGGGGAAGTCCGTTTCGGTCACAGCGCACGATAGCGCCGGTGACCGACAGTTTTCCGGCGAACGCTCAACCTCGGGGCGCGTACATGATGACGCCGACCCCGGCCAGGCAGATCAAAGCGCCGATCACGTCGTAGCAGTCCGGCCGGTAACCGTCGGCGACCATTCCCCAAGCCAGCGAACCCGCGACGAAGACGCCACCGTACGCGGCGAGGATGCGCCCGAAGTTCGCGTCGGGTTGCAGTGTCGCGACGAAGCCGTAGAGGCCGAGCGCGACGACGCCCGCGCCGATCCAGAGGTAGCCGCGGTGTTCCCGGACGCCCTGCCAGATCAGCCAGGCGCCGCCGATCTCCAGGAGGGCGGCGAGCGCGAAGAGCGCGATGGACCGGATCATCCGAGCAGTTCCTGAATCGCCTGGCGCGCGTCGTGCACCTGCGACTTCACCGTGCCGACCGGGGCTTCCAGCTCTTCGGCGATCTCGGCGTAGGTCAGTTGGGAGATGTCGCGCAGGATGAACGGCCGGACCACTTGCGGCTTGGCGGTTTCGAGCTTTTCGAGCGCGTCGAGCAGGTCGAGCCGCGAACCGGCGATGACGCTGGTGGTGCGCGGATCAGGTTTCAGCGCGATCAGTTCGTCACTGGAGAACTGCTTGTCGGAACGGCGTTTCAGCGAGCGGTAGGTGCTGAGCGCGCTGTTGGACACGATGGTGTGCAACCAGGTGCTGAACTTCGACCGCCATTCGAACACGGCGAGGTTGGCCGCGACCTTGAGCAAGACGTCCTGGCACGCTTCCTCGGCGTCCTGGCGGCAGGGCAGGAACCGGCCGCACCGGCGCAGCACCTCGGGTTCGATCCGGCGGAGCAGCCTGTCCATAGCCGCGGGGTCGGCCGCGGCTTCGGCGGCCAGCGTTTCGAGCTCGTCGTCCACCATCGCGCACCCCCGGACTCGGCTAGCATCTCCGCACAGATCGTAACCGGGGGTGGAGAACATCGAGGAGATCGGGCGTTATCGGGTCGAACGCTTGCTGGGCACCGGTGCGTTCGCGTCGGTGTGGCTCGCCCACGACGACGTCCTGGATTCTTCCGTGGCGGTCAAGGTTCTCGCAGACAACTGGGCGTCCAGAATGGACGTTCGCGACCGTTTCCTCACCGAGGCGAGGCTGCTGCGCCAAGCCGATTCGGACCGAGTGCTGCGCGTCCTCGACATCGGCGAACTTCCCGACGAGCGCCCGTATTTCGTCACCTCGTTCGCCGACGGCGGCAGCCTCGAAGAGCGACTCGACGGTCCGATGGCCCCCGACGAAGCCCTGCCGATCCTGCTCGAAGTGGCGGAGGCGGTCTGCGTCCTGCACGGAATGGGGGTCGTGCACCGGGATCTCAAACCGTCCAATGTGCTCTTCCAGGGCGATCGCGTGGTGCTCGCGGATCTCGGGCTGGCGAAAGCACTGGCCCAGGGCTCCGGTCTCACGCAGATGGCGGGCTCCCCCGGCTACATGGCGCCCGAACAGTCTCGACCGGCCGGGATCGTCGACGAGCGGACCGACGTCTACGGTCTCGGCGCGCTCGCGCACCGCTTGCTGACCGGCACGGTCGTGGACGATCCCTCGGCCGCTCCCCTGCCCCGTCCACTGGGCGACGTCGTGCGCAAAGCGCTTCAAACCGACCCGGCGAAACGATGGCCGACCATGCGGGCGTTCGCCGATGGCCTGCGCGGGAACGCGAAGCCATCGAAACGCCGTTGGCTGCCGTACCTCTGCGCCTTCGTGGTCGCGGCGGCCGGCGCGACATGGTGGCTGATCCCCCGCGATACTCCGACGGCCACGCCACCCGCCGCCGTGCCTCCGGCGGTGGATCCGGCCCTGTGCCGCGCCGACGAACTGCGGATCTACCACAACGACGCCGACAACGGCACCGGCAACGAGAACCGGTGGTATGCCGCGCTGCTCATCGAAGCGACGACCCGCACTTGCGACGTTTTCGGTTACCCACAGGACTTCCGGCTCGTGACCGCGACGGGACCGCTGCCCCGGAAGGTCGGCGACGGGACGGGCGAACCGAAACGCGTCACCCTCGTGCCCGGCGAGGGAATGGCGGAGGTCTCGATGAGCTGGTCGCGCGAGACCGCCGATGGCTCCGAAGCCCCGACACCGGTCCGCGCCGAGTTCACCGTGCCAGGGACGGGCACCCGCTATGCCTTGCCATGGGGTCTCGGCCCGGTCGGCGACGAAGGCCAGCTCGAAATCGGCCCGATCGGCCCGGCCGTGAACTAGATCACCCGATCGTGAGCCAACTCCGCTTCCCCGGGCGGCATCACAGCCCTTGTCCGGACCACCCGGTTTTGGAAGGGGAAAGATCATGGGGAAGACGGAGAAACTCATCGGACTGGCGCTCGCCGGGACCACGGCGGCGTCGCTGATCCTGGCGGGGACCGCTTTCGCGAGCGAACCCGCGGCGCCGTGCCGCGCCGCCGAAGTCGAACTGTTCACGAACGAGGCCGGGCAGCAGGGCCCGGTGAAGGGATCCGGGCTGTTCTTCGGCACCCTCGCCGAAGACGGCGAGTGCACGCTGACCGGCTACGTCCAGGACGTGCGCCTGCTCGACGCCGGCAAGCGGCCGATCCCGGCGGTCGCCACCCGGGACACCTCACAGCCTGTCCGCGTCGCGCAGGTCAGCCACGGTCCGGGCGCGGAAGTGGGGCTGACCTGGGCCGACGGGCCGACGGTGCCCGCGTACCTCGAGGTCCGGCTGCCTGGCGCCGACGAAACCAGCGTCGTGGACTGGAAGGGCGGCGGCATCGACCCCGCTCAGCCGCTGCTTTTCACCGCCGTCCAGCCGACGCACGCCTGACCACCGGGCCGCCGTATAGGTCGTTATACGCGCGTTTTCGCATTCAGAGGACTAAACGCGGTGGGTTCTGACTGAAAAAGTCCGTGAAGGCCTCCTTGAGGGACCCAGAGTCCCTCAAGGAGGCCTTCACGGACTTCGCAAGCGAGGAGCTGGCGTCACATTC
>NZ_JBHXJK010000025.1:42327-88522 GCF_042723255.1 Amycolatopsis thailandensis | reverse complement strand
ACATGAAGGCCCCCTTCCTTGCGCCTGGCGCAAGGAAGGGGGCCTTCATGTACTTCGCAGAGGAAAGCGCGGCGGCGGGGCGAGGCAGGCCACCGGTGAGACGCGGGGCCGCTCATGACCTGTCCGGCGCTGGTGTTGCGAAAGCCACTTTCGCAACCATCAACGTTGTGAAAGTGGCTTTCACAACAGGCCTCGACCTCGGGTGTCGCCACAGGACCAGCAGCGACGTAGCGAAGGCCTCCTTCCCTACCCTGAAGGTAGGTAAGGAGGCCTTCACGGACATCACGCCCGACTGAGCGCGGCAGTCCGGCGTCAGAGCACCTGGGACAGGAAGCGCTGCAGCCGCTCGCTCTTCGGAGCGTCGAAGATCGCCTCCGGAGCGTCATGCTCGACGATCTTCCCGTCGTCCATGAACGCGACCTCGTCGGCGACGCCGCGCGCGAAGCCCATCTCGTGGGTGACCACGAGCAGCGTCAGCCCGCGCTCGGCCAGCCCCGCCATGAGGTTGAGGACACCCTTGACCAGCTCCGGGTCCAGTGCGCTGGTCGCCTCGTCGAACAGCATGACCTCGGGCTCCATCGCGAGCGCCCGCGCGATCGCGACCCGCTGCTGCTGCCCGCCCGAGAGCGCGCTCGGCCGGTACGGCGCCTTGTCGGCGAGGCCGACCTCGGCGAGGCGCGCGTGTGCGATCTCCGCCGCCTCCTCCTTGCCGAGCTTCCGCACGCTGCGCAGCGGCAGCGTGATGTTGTCCAGCACGCTGCGATGCCCGAACAGGTTGAAGTGCTGGAACACCATCCCGACCCGCTGGCGCAGCACGTCCGGGTCGGCGGAGATGACGCTCTCGCCGCCGAGCAGCAGGTCGCCCGAGTCGGGCTCCTGGAGGCGGTTCACGCAGCGCAGCAGCGTCGACTTGCCGGAGCCGGACGGGCCGATGATGCAGGTCGTGCGGCCCTTCTCGACCTTGAGGTTCACGCCCTTGAGCACTTCGAGGGTGCCGAAGGAGACGTGGACGTCGCGAAGTTCGACGCTGGAAGAACGGACAGCGGCGGTCATGACATCGGCACCTTTCCGGCGTTCAGCAGTTCCAGATCGCCGCCGTCGTCCTCGGCCCGGACCTTCTTGCCGGTGCGCAGCTTCTTGTCGATGTAGTTGACCAGATGCGTCAGCGGCACGGTGATCACCAGGTACACCACACCCGCCGCGACCAGTGGCGACAGGTTCCCGGTGTTCGCCGCGAGATCCTGCCCGATGCGGAACAGGTCGCGCTGCTCGGCGAGGAAACCGAGGAAGTACACCAGGCTGGAGTCCTTGACCAGCGCGATGAACTGGTTCACCAGCGCGGGCAGCACCCGCCGCACGCCCTGCGGGATGACGACGAGCGTCATCGCCTTGGTGTAGGTCATGCCCAGCGCGCGGCTGGCCTCCATCTGTCCTTTTTCGACACTCTGGATACCGGCGCGGAAGATCTCGCCGATGTACGCGGCGGCGATGAGGCTCAGCGAGAGGATGCCCAGCGGATACGGGTTCCGCGACAACGACGGGATGAGGATCCCGCCGCCCTGCCCGATCACCAGGATGGTCAGGATCGCGGGCAGGCCGCGGAAGATGTCGGTGTACACCCTGGCGGGCCAGCGCAGCCAAGCCTTGCTGGACAGGCCCATCGTGGCCAGCAGCATGCCGAGCACGGTGCCGATCAGCGCCGAGAACACCGACAGGATCAGCGTGTTCAGCAGGCCGGTCCCGAGCAGGTCCGGGAAGACCTGCCAGATGTACTCCCAGTTCAGGAAGGTGTTGAGGAAGTCGTTCACTTACTTCTGCCCGGCCTTGAACTCCACGGGCACCGGCGCGTTCGGTTCGAACCGCTGGTGCACCTTTTCCCATGTCCCGTCGGCGATGACCGCCTTGAGCCCGGCGTTGATCTTGCCCGCCAGCTCGGTGTTGCCCTTCTTGACCGCGAAACCGTGCGGGATAGTCGTGGTGATCGCCTTGACCACCTTGAGTTTCGCGTCCGGGTTCTTCGCCGCGTAGTCCTCGGCGGTCGCCTGGTCGAAGATCGCGCCGTCGATCGCGCCGGACTTCAGCGCGGAGAGGGTCGCGGCGTCCTGCGGGAACCGCACGGCCTGCGCGGTGGGGGCGTTGGCCGCCAGCCAGCTGTCGGAGACAGTGCCCTGGACGACCCCGATCCGCTTGCCCGCCAAGGAGTTCTCGTCGGTGATGGCGACGCCTTCACGGGTTTCGATGCCGAGCGACTGGTAGTTGTACGGCGCCGAGAAGTCGACGGTCTTGCGGCGTTCGTCGGTCTGCGAGATGCCCGAGCTGCCGATGTCGAACCGGCCGTTGGCGACCTGGCTCAGCAGCGTCGCGAACTCGGTGGAGACGAACTCGAGTTTCAGGTTCTGGTTCGCGGCGATGGCCTTCAGCAGCTCGTTGTCGAACCCGGTGAACACGCCGTTTTCCTGATAGGCGTTGGGTTTCGAGTCGCTGAGGGTGCCGACGCGCAAGGTGGCCGCGCCGGCGTCTTCACCGCCGCCGCACGCCGCCAGCACCGCCAAAAGGGCGGCACTGGCGACGGCGGCGAGTGACTTCTTCATCGTGGTCCTCACGCCTTGAACTGGTCGGGCACCGGAGCCGTCGGCAGGAACTTGTCGTGCAGCTTGACCCAGGTGCCGTCGGCGATGACCTGCTTCAGGCCCTCGTTGATCTTCGTCTGGAGTTCGGTGTTGCCCTTCTTCACCGCGAAGCCGTGGGGCACGTCGGTGGTGAAGGACTTGACGACCTTGAGCTTGGCGTCGGCGCTTTCCTTGACGTTGGACTCGGCGATCGCCTGGTCGAGGATGTAGGCGTCGACGGCGCCGCTCTTCAGCGCGGCCAGCGCCGGGGCATACCCAGGGAAGCGCACGGCCTGCGCGTCGGGCACGGTCGAGGTGAGCCACTTGTCGCCGACGGTCGCCTGGATGACCGCGACCCGCTTGCCGGACAGCGCCTTCTCCTCGGCGATCGGCGAGCCGTCCTTGGTCTGGATGCTCATCACTTCGAAGTTGTACGGGCTGGAGAAGTCGACGTTCTTCTTGCGCTCGTCGGTCTGCGCGATGGCTGAGCTGCCGATGTCGAACTGGTTGTTCGCGACCTGGCCCAGCAGCGACGAGAAGTCCGTCGAAACGAACTCCAGCTTCAGGTTCTGCTTGGCGGCGATGGCCCGCAGCAGTTCGTTGTCGAAGCCGGTGAAGTTGCCGTTCTCGACGTAGATGTTCGGCGGCGCGTCGCTCAGGGTCCCGACGCGCAGGGTCTTCTCGGTGGCGGATTCGCCGCCACCGCAAGCGGCGAGCACGGCGACGAGACCCGCGGCCAGCGTGGCGATCAGGGTTTTCTTCATGACAGTCAGACCCCCGCGTTCTGCACGGGCAGGCCGGGGCCGCCCTGTTCGAGTTCCTTGGGCAGCGGCTCGGTCTTGAAGAACTGAGCGTGCAGGCGGGCGACGGTGCCGTCCGCCACGGCCTTCGCGAGGCCGTCGTTGAGCTTCTTCAGCAGGTCCTTGTTGTCCTTGCGGACGGCGAACGCGGACGGCGTGTCCTTGGTCTCGACCGTGTAGCCGAACTCCAGCGCCAGATCCGGGTTCTGATCGATGTACTTCTGCCCGATGTCCTTCGGCACGACCCAGCCGTCGAGGCTGCCTGCCTTCAGCTGCGCGAAACCGGCGTTGTAGTCGGGGAACCGGACGACGTTGGCGCCGGGCACCTTGCCGCTCGCGAAGTCGTCCTGCACCGACGCCTGCACGACGCCGAGCCGCTTGCCGTTGAAGGCGCCGACGTCCTTGAGGCCCGCGTCCTTCTTGGTGATGATCGAGGTGAACCCGGTGCTGTAGCCGTTGCTGAACGCGACGGTCTTCTTGCGGGCCTCGGTGGTGGAGATCGTGGAGCTGCCGATGTCGAACTTGTTGGTGGCGACGGCGGCCAGCAGCCCGGCGAACTCGGTGCCGACGAACTCGACCTCGAAGCCCTCGCGCTTCGCGATGTCGCGCAGCAGTTCGTTGTCGTAGCCGGTGAAGGTGCCGTTCTCCAGGTAGATGGACGGCGGCGCGTCGGTCAGGGTGCCGACCCGCAGCTTCTGGCCGGTCGTGCTCGCGTCACCGGAGCCACAGGCGGCGAGGGCGAGGGTGGCCGCTCCGGCCGTGACGACGGCGACGATTTTCGACAGCGTGGATCTCATCGCTTCTTCCGTGGGTTTCGGCGCGCAAGGCGCGATACAAACACGCCAGGCCGCCTCATGGGCGGCCTGGCGCTCCGGGTTCAGCGATCGAGATTAGGCATTTCGCCCGATCGAGTAACTTCGTCTCACTCTGTGAACGCCCCGTGGTGGGGCTGCTCACACGTCAGAGAATCGGTGCCGGCGAGTAGCCCGCGGCCTCCGGGAAACGCTCCAGGATCTCCGAGACGCGCGACGCGATCGCGGCCACCTGACGCGGCGCGACACCGGTGAACGAGATCCGGTCGGCGAGGAGTTTGTCCAGCTCACCGCGGTCGAGCGGGATGCGCTCGTCGGCGGCGAGACGGTCGAGGAGGTCGTTCTCCGCCAGCCCCTGCTCCCGCATCGCGAGGGCGACGCCGACGGCGTTCTCCTTGATGGCCTCGTGAGCGGTTTCACGCCCGACACCCGCGCGGACCGAGGCCATGAGCACCTTGGTGGTCGCGAGGAACGGCAGATAGCGATCGAGCTCACGTCCGATGACCGCGGGGAAGGCGCCGAACTCGGCCAGCACCGTGAGGAAGGTCTCCAGCAGGCCGTCGAGCGCGAAGAACGCGTCGGGCAGCGCGACCCGGCGGACGACGGAGTCGGACACGTCGCCTTCGTTCCACTGGTCGCCAGAGAGTTCGCCGACCATCGACAGGTAGCCGCGCAGGACGACGGCGAGCCCGTTGACCCGCTCGCACGAACGGGTGTTCATCTTGTGCGGCATGGCCGACGAGCCGACCTGGCCCGGCTTGAAGCCCTCGGTGACCAGTTCGTGGCCGGCCATCAGGCGGATCGTCTTCGCCAGGCTCGACGGCGCGGCCGCGAGCTGGACCACGGTGGACAGCACGTCGAAGTCGAGCGAGCGCGGGTACACCTGGCCGACGCTGGTGAACACGTTCTCGAATCCGAGGTGGGCCGCGACCCGCGACTCCAGCTCGTCCAAAGTGGACTCGTCGCCGAGCAGGTCGAGCATGTCCTGCGCGGTGCCGACCGGGCCCTTGATGCCGCGCAGCGGGTACCGGCCGATCAGGTTTTCGAGCCGGTCGAAGGCGACCAGCAGTTCGTCGGCGGCGGTGGCGAACCGCTTGCCCAGGGTCGTCGCCTGCGCGGCGACGTTGTGCGAACGGCCGGCCATCACCGTGTCGGCGTGCTCGACCGCGATCGAGGCGAGCCGGGCCAGGACAGCGCCGACGCGGCCGCGCATCAGCTCAAGCGAGCGCAGCACCTGAAGCTGCTCGACGTTCTCGGTGAGGTCACGCGACGTCATGCCCTTGTGGACGTGCTCGTGCCCGGCGAGCGCGTTGAACTCCTCGATCCGGGCCTTCACGTCGTGCCGGGTGACCCGCTCGCGCGCGGCGATCGACTCGAGGTCGACCTGCTCCAGCACGCGCTCGTAGTCGGCGACGACGCCTTCTCCCACCTCGACGCTGAGGTCGGCCTGCGCCCGAAGCACGGCCAGCCAGAGCTCGCGCTCCAGCACGACCTTGCGTTCCGGGGACCAGAGTTCGACCAGCTCAGGCGAGGCGTAGCGGCCGGCGAGCACGTTGGGGATGCGGGGCTTGTCCGTCACGCGGCCAGACTAACCCGCCGCATTTCGTCCTCTAAGTGCGCCTGGACTCGCCTATCCCCGTCGCGTTTCGTCCTCTGAATGCGGTAGTTGGCAAAACGAACTACCGCATTCAGAGGACGAAATGCGTGTGGAAGAGGGTGGAGCTAGGCCAGGGCGGCCTGCAGCATCCGCGCGGCAGCGGCCCGCGGTTCCGGATCGACCTCGATCAGCGCGTTGACCACGGCACCGTCGACCAAGGCGACCAGTCGCTCCAGTTCGGCGGCGTCCACCGGGGTGCCGGAGCGCGCGAAGATCTCGTGGAGCAGTTCGTACAGCTGCGCGGACAGCGTCCGCATCAACGGGCGAAGGTACGGACGGCGACCAGTGCCGACGAGCCGTTCGTAGCGCAGGAGGACCGCTTCGGCGTCGGCCTCGCGATCCGGGCGGAGCGGCCCGAGGAGCATGTCCAGCACCAGGTCGACGGTGGCCTCGACACCGCGGTTGCGGGTCGCCAGCTCTTCGAGGCGGTGCCGTCCGGTCTCCAGTTCCTGGTTCGCGTGGTGCTCGACGGCGGCGGTGACGAGTTCTTCGAGCGAATCGAAGTAGTACGTCGTCGAAGCCAGCGGCAGTCCGGCTCGTTCGGCGACCGCACGGTGCCGCACGGCGTCGAAACCGCCCTCGGCCAGCAGCGACGCGGCGGCCTCGATGAGCTCGGCACGGCGTCGCTCACCCTTCGGCGTGGTCGCGGCGGCGGTCATGACGGGCCATTTTGCCAGGTGCTGTCAGTAGCGGGTCGCGAGCACGCCGACGAAGCCATCGACGTCGGTCTGGGAGAAAGCGGTCTTACCGGAGCCGTCGCCGAGGCTGACCACGATCACCAGGGATCCCTTGGCGGTGGTCCGCCGCGCCTCGGCCGCCCCCGTGGGCATCACCGGGACGGACGAGCCCGCCGGGTAGACGGCGACGGAAACGGCGCCGCCCGGGACCTGGAACCCCGCGGACCTGGCTCCCGTCGAACAGATGTCGCCGGGCGTCGACTTGGCGACATCCACGGGGACCGGGAGCTCGCCAGCGAGGGCGGTGGCGAGCTCCCGGTCCACCTGGTCGCACCCGTAGGTGCCTTCGGCCGACAGCCGGCCGGTCTTCTCTGGCCCGTCGCCCCCCTGCTGAGGCGGCGGGTTCGAGAAGTTCGAGGACTCCCCGTCTTGAGGACGTACCGAGGCGGCTCCGGGTTGCTCCGGTGCCGCGGCTTCGTTGTCGGATTTGGCGGCGGACCCCATCTGGAGCTCGGTTCCGCCGAGCACGCCGAACATGCCCACTCCGGCGAAGACCAAAACCAGCGCACTACAGGCCACCGCGATACCGTTTCGGCGTCGAGCGGTGGCGCGTTTGGAGGCTCGGACGACGTCGGCCGTGTCGAAGGACGGCGACGGCGCGTCGCCGGGGGCGTCACGGAACAACGCCTTCAGGTCATTCTCGTCCATCCCGTGCCACCTCCTCCTTCTCCATGACCTGCCTGAGGTTCGCCAGCCCGCGCGCGGTCTGGCTCTTCACGTTTCCTTCGCTGCAGCCGAGCACCTTCGCCGCCGCGCCGACGTCCAGTCCTTCGAAGAACCGGAGCACCAGCACGGCCCGCTGCTTCGGGGGTACTTCGCGCAGCGCGGCCAGCAGGTCTTCCCTGGTGACGACCTGTTCGCCCAGGTCGAAGCCGTCCTGCGGCGGTTCGGGCAGCTCTTCGGTCTGCCACTCCCGTCGCCACGGCCGCCTCGACTCGTCGATGACCGCCCTGACCAGCGTCTTCCGCACGTAGGCGTCGGTCGCCGCCCGTTCTCTGATCTTCTTCCACCTCCGGTGCAGCGCGACGAACGCCGTCTGCGCGAGGTCGTCCGCGCGATGCCAGTCACCGCAGAGCATGTACGCGGTCCTGCGCACGGAGTCCCGCTTCGCGGCGAAGTACTCCGCGAACTCTTGTTCGTCGCGCTGGTTCACGCGGGTTTTGTCTCCGCTCTTGCCTCGTCGGTGGGTAGGACGGAACCGGGGGCGTCCACGGTTGCATGAGCGGGCGTGGCGGACCAGCCGGGGAGGAGATTCATGGCGGGGCCGTCGATGTGATGTGATCGTACCGTGACCTCGCGCCCTCTCCCGTTGATCGATTTCCGCTCCGACACCGTGACCCGACCGGACGACGTCATGCGCCAGGCCATGGCGAACGCCGAGGTCGGCGACAACGTCCTCGACGGCGACCCGACCATCGGCGCCCTCGAACAGCGCGCCGCGGAGCTCCTCGGCATGCCCGCGGCGCTCTGGACGCCGACCGGCACCATGGCGAACCTGATCGCGCTGTGCCTGCACCTCCAGCGCGGCGACAAGTTCCTCGCGCCGCGCGGCTCGCACGTGCTCACCGACGAACTCGGCTCCGCCGCCTGGCTCGCGGGCGGGATGCCCGAGCCGCTGGAGCACGACGCCGGTCCCGGACGGCCGACGCCGGAAACGCTTTCCGCCGCGATCGGCAACCCGCGCGGGCCGTACTACGCGCTGCGCACCCCGCTGCTGTGCCTGGAGAACACGCACAACTCGGCGGGCGGCGCGATCACCCCGCCGGACGAGCACGCCCAGCTGGTCGCGGTGGCGAAGGAGGCCGGGCTGACCGTGCACCTCGACGGCGCCCGACTCTGGCACGCGGCGGTCGCGCTGGGGCTCCCGCCCGCGGCGCTCACGGTCGGCGTCGACACCGTTTCCGCCTGCTTCTCCAAGGGGCTCGGCGCGCCCGCCGGCTCGGTGGTCGCGGGCAGCCGCGAGTTCGTCGAGAAGGCGCGGCGGATGCGCCAGATGCTCGGCGGCGGCGTCCGCCAGGGCGGCGTGCTGGCCGCGGCCGGTCTGGTCGCGCTGGACCGCATCGGCGACCTGGCCGAGGCCCACGAGAACGCGACCCGGCTCGCGGCGGGATTCGCCGAGCACGGCTGGGAGGTCAACCGGCCCGAGACCAACATCGTGCAGGTCACCGCGCCCGACCTCGAAGGCAGGCTGGCCTGGCTGACCGGTCTCGGGATCCAGACGCTGCCCAGTTCGGGCAAGATCAGGTTCGTGGCGCACCGGGACCTCTCCGCGGCGGACATCGAGGAAACCCTTCAACGCATCAAGACCGGGGGCTGACACGTGAACTGGATCGTCTTCGACTACGGCGACGTCATCAGCAAGCACACCGACGCGCTGCCGACCTTGGCCAAGGCCTTCGGCGCCGAACTCGCCGATTTCGAGCCGCATTACTGGGCCGAACGGGACCGGTACGACTCCGGCGGCTCGGACCTCGAGTACTGGCAGAGCGTCGGCCGCGCGCTGGACGTCCCGGTCGACAAGGCCTTCGCCGACGAACTGACCCGCATCGACGTCACCGGCTGGACGCACCTCGAACCGGACGTGCTCGAACTGCTGGAAGGACTGCACGAGGCGGGCGCGGCGCTCGCGCTGCTCTCCAACGCGTCGTCGACCTTCGGTCGCTGGGTGCGCGAGCAGGAATGGTCGAACCTCTTCCGCGTGAAACTTTTTTCGGGCGACTTGGGCTGCATGAAGCCCGACGAGAAGATCTACCGGATCCTGCTCGCCGAACTCGGCGCCGAACCGGGCGACTGCCTGTTCTTCGACGACCGACAGTCCAATGTGGACGGAGCGCGGGCGGTCGGGATGAAGGCGGAACGCTGGGTCGGCGTGACAACAGCGCAATCCGCCTTCGGCTCTTCGGAGGAATAATTCACCCTTACCGTTCGTCCGCTTACGCGCGGTTAAGCAGATGACCTACGCTGGACTTCGTCCGAACCGATTCATCCGGTAGGTGCCCATGTCAGCGGATCGACGCCCGTTCGTACCGGTCGATTTCGACCGGCCGAGCATCGCGCGGGTCTTCGACGCGCTCATGGGCGGCCAGGACAACTACGAGGCCGACAGGGTGGTGCTGCGCCAGATCCTGGAACTGGCGCCGGAATCACAGGTCATGGCCAAAGAGGTCCGGCACTGGCTGGTCCGGACCGTGCGGTATCTGACCGACCGGGAAGGCATCGACCAGTTCCTCGACCTCGGCTCCGGCTTCCCGACCGTGGACAACACACACCAGGTCGCGCAGCGGTACAACCCCGAGGCGCAGGTCGTCTACGTCGACAACGATCCGGTGGTCCAGGCGCACGGCCGCGCGATCCTCGCGGCGAACGACTTCGCGCACATGCTGGGCACCGACCTCGCCCAGCCGGCCGAGGTCATCGAGGAGCTCACCCACACCCACCGGCTCGACTTCGACCGGCCCGCCGCGCTGATCCTGTGCGCGATCGTGCACCACATCCAGGACCTCGACGAGGCGCGGAAGGTCGTCCGCGCCTACGTCGACGCGCTCGCGCCGGGCTCGTTCGTCGTACTGCTTCACCAGCACAACCCCGCCGACGGCTCCGAAGCGGCCGACGTCGCGACGTCGCTGGAAAAACGCTTCAACGGCACGGGGCTGGACACGCTGTACCGCACGCGTGAGGAGATCGAATCCCTGTTCGAGGGACTCGAACTCATGGAACCCGGGCTGACGTACCCGCATCTGTGGTGGCCGGACGGCCCGCGCTTCACCCCGCTTTCGCCCGTGAACTTCACGTCGCTCGGCGGGGTGGCGCGCAAGCCTTAACGGCGGAGCTGCTTCGGGGTGCCCTTGCCCTTGATGGCGCCATAGGCGGCCGTGCCGAGGAAGACCGCGCCGCCGATGACGGCGATCCAAAAGACGGCCTTCACGAGGAAACCGAGCACGGACCCGAGCACCATGAAGGCCACCCAAGCCAGAATCAGCCCGCCGACGATCTTCCAGAACATGGCATCCTCCGATTGCCTCACCGTGCCCGTGCGGGCCCGGTGAGTCCAGGTTGTCAGGCCGAACCCGCGAGCGCCTTCATTCTGCCCAACGTTCAGGGTGAATTCGGGGTTCCCCCTGACGAGGTGAGCCAGTCGCCGAGCCTGCGGACCCCCTCGTCGATGTCTTCGCGCGAGCCCGCGAAGGAGAATCGGACGAACCTGCCGCCGTCGACGGGGTCGAAGTCGATGCCGGGCGCGATCGCGACGCCGGTCTCGGCGAGAAGCCGCTGACACCAGCTGAGGCTGTCGCTCGTGTACGCCGAGACGTCGGCGTAGGCGTAGAAGGCGCCTTCGGCCGGCGCGAGCTTGTCGATGCCTATGCCCTTGAGGCCGTCGAAGAGCACGTCGCGGTTCTCGCGGTAGCGCTCGACGTGCCCGTCGGCCTCCGCGTACGACTCCTCGGTGAACGCGGCGGTCGCGGCGTGCTGGGAGACCGCGGGCGGGCAGATGGTGAAGTTGCCGGTCAGGACGTCGATCGCGCGGTGCAGCCGCTGGGGCGCGAGCATCCAGCCGAGCCGCCAGCCGGTCATCGCGAAGTACTTGGAGAACGAGCCGAGGACGAGCGCCTCGTCGCCGTACTGCCAGGCGCAGTCGAGCTCGCTGCCGTAGGAGATGCCGTGGTAGATCTCGTCGCTGATCAGCTGCACACCGCGTGACGCGCACCAGCCGCTGATCGCGGCGAGTTCACCCGGCGGCAGGACGGTGCCGGTGGGATTGCTCGGGCTGGCCACGATGAGTCCCTTGATCGGCCCCAGTTCGTCGAGCAGCGCGACGGTCGGCTGGAAGTTCGTTTCGGGACCGGTGGCGAACTCGACGACCTCGCAGCCGAGCACCTTCAGCAGGTTGCGATAGGCCGGGTAGCCGGGGCGTGCCATCGCGACCCGGTCACCCGCCTCGAAGGCGCTGAGGAACGAGAGCAGGAAGCCGCCGGACGAACCGGTCGTCACGATGACGTCCTGCGGGCTCACCTCGACCGGGTACGTGCGGTTGTAGTGCGCCGCGACGGCTTCGCGCAGTTCGGGGATGCCGAGTTGCTCGGTGTAGCCGAGGTTGTGGTCCTTCAGCGCCCGCTGGGCGGCTTCGAGCACCGGCCGCGGCGCCGGCGCGGACGGCTGCCCCGCGAGCAGGGGGACCAGATCGCCATGGCTGCGCTGCCGCGCCTGTGCCGCCGAAAGGACGTCCATGACGTGGAACGGCGGGACGTCGGAGCGCGTGGCGGGACCGGGGAAGGACATGGGGTGAGGCTAACTCGACTTCGCCAGCAGAACCGAGAATCCGTCAAGGAGTCGTTGGAGGCCGAACTCGAAGAGCGTGTCGAGGTCGTAGTCGAACGGGGCACGCGAGACGACACCGGCGAAGTTCGGGAAACGGCCTTCGGAGACCAGGTCCCAGAGGATCGGTTCGTGCACGGCGAGCCAGGCGTCGGCCGAAACCGCCGTCCCGGATTCGCTCTCGGCCTCGGCTTCGAAGTTGAGGGCGATGCCGCGTACGTGGTTGAAGATCGTGATGTGCGCGTACATGATCGTCGACGCCGGGAGGCCGTGACCGTCGAGGGCGCGGGTCGCCCAGTCCGCGTGGCTCAACAGGTTCGGCAGCGGCTGCGGACGGGTGATCGAGAGCGCCTGCGCGAGCCAGGGATGCCGCCGGAACAAGGCCCATTGGGCTCTGGCCATCAGCTCCAGCTGCGCCCGCCAGCCCGCCGGCGGTTCGGGCGGGAAGCGGATCTCACCGAGTGCCGTGTCGGCCATCTCGAGGATCAGTTCTTCCTTCGCGGTGACATGGCGATAGAGCGCCATCGTCGCGACACCGAGGCCGGACGCGACGCGGCGCATCGAGAGCGCGCGGATGCCCTCCGCGTCCGCGATCCGGATCGCGGCCCTCACCACCCGCTCGCGTGACAGCTCCGTCTCGGGCTTCGGCGCGGCCTTCCGGGTGCGGCTCACGACCACCGTGCCCGCGCCGGGTCTGGCGACGACCAGGCCGTCCCGTTTGAGCGTGGCGAGCACCTTCGTCGCGGTCGCCATCGCGACACCCCACTCCGCGATGATCTGCCGCGTCGAGGGGACCTTGTCGCCTTCACGCAGCTCACCGGCGACGATCCGATGGCGGATTTCGGCGGCGATCCGCAGGTAGGGCGGCTCGGCCATGGTCGCCTCCTCGCAGTAGTGCACTTTGCCTGTTTTCAGCTGCCGCACTACCGTAATCGCACTAGTGCGATGAAGTAAAACAGCTCGTTTTGCTGGGTCTCTGCAGTTGCGCTCATACGTTGTACGCAGTGCTTCACAACGACGTACACAGGGAGTTCGGATGCGCAAGGTCCTGATTTCGGGCGCGGGAATCGCCGGTACGACGCTGGCGTACTGGCTGCGTCGGCACAGTTTCGCGCCGACGGTCGTCGAGCGGGCTCCCGCACCCCGGGTCGGCGGGCACGCGATCGACATCCGCGGCACGGCGCTCGGCGTCGTCGACCGGATGGGCGTGCTCGGGCGCCTTCGGGAGCTGAGGACGGACATGCGCGGGATGTCGTTCGTGAACGGCGCGGGCAAGACGCTGGTGAGCGTCACCGACCACACGCTGACCGGCGGTTTGACCGACAGCGACGACGTCGAGATCCTGCGGGACGACCTCACGGAGACGCTGGCGTCGGTCACTCAGGACGGCGTCGAGTACGTCTACGGGGACTGGATCACCGGAATCGCGCAGAGGACCGACGGCGTCCGGGTCACCTTCGCCCGCGGCGAAGCGCGCGACTTCGACTTCGTCATCGGCGCGGACGGGCAGCACTCGGCCGTGCGATCACTGGTTTTCGGGGCGGAGGAACGGTTTTCGCACCACATGGACACCTACCTCGCGGTGTTCACCGTGCCGAACTTCCTCGACCTGGACCGCTGGCAGACCTTCCACATGACACCGGGAAGGCTGGCAGGCTTGTACAGCGCGCGGAACAACACGGAGGCGCGGGGAATGCTCGGCTTCCAGTCGCCGGAACTCGACTTCGACCGGCATGACCTCGATCAGCAACGGAAACTGATCTCCGACCGGTTCCTCGGCCAGGGCTGGGAAGTGCCGCGGCTGCTTCGGGAAATGGGGTCGAGCGAGCTGTACTTCGATTCCATGACCCAGATCCGGATGGACCGGTTCACCGAAGGGCGGGTCGCCTTGGTGGGCGACGCGGGCTACGGCCCTTCGCCGCTTTCGGGGCAGGGCACCAGTTTGGCTCTCGTCGGGGCTTATGTGCTCGCTGGTTCATTGGCTTCTTCGCCGGACCATCGCACCGCTTTTGCCTTGTACGAAAAGGAAATGTTGCCCTTTGTGCGACTGAATCAGGCGCTGGCTTCGCTGAATCAGAAGAAGCAGAGCCGATTCCGGCAGTGGAAGCAGATCCAGTCGATGCGGGCGTTGCCGTATCTGCCGTTCCGGGACCGGATGATGAAGGCGGCCATGCGGCCCCTGACGGAAGCGGCGAACGCGTTGGCGCTGAAGGACTACTGAGTGATCAAAGGCGGAACTCGCGAGTTCCGCCTTTGATCACAGGTGCCGTCTGGGCGCGATCACCATCAGGAGGTGCGCACAACCGTGATCAGGCGGACGACACCCGTGATCGCATGGACGACACTCGTGATCAGGCGGACGACACCCATCGAAGAGGCATGAGGCGTCAGTACCCCTGGTACCCGCCGCCCCCGGCCATGGACTTCAGACCCGGGTGCCCCTCGAATCCGCCGTACCGCGAGAACGTGTACCGAACGCCCGCGATGATGTTGTCGACCGGGTTGTAGATGTCGTCGTGGCCCGGCAGCTTGTGCGCGTTGAAGGTGGGGTCGATGCACTGCATCAGGCCCTTGGACGGCGTCCCCTTGGCCGCGTTGGAGTCCCAGTTGTTGATGGCGTTGGGGTTGCCGCCGGACTCCTTCTCGATGATCGTCCAGATCTTCTGGACGTCCGCTTCGGTCACCGGGATACCCGCGGCCTGCAGGATCTTGATGGCTTCCTGGATCCACTGCTGGACGTTGCCCGGCGGCGTCGTCGACGGCGGACCGCCGCTCGACCCGAGGCCGCCGCCCCCACCACCACCACCGCCGCCGCCCCCTCCACCGCCGCCTCCGGCGTGGAGACCGCCGGTGCGCTTGGGGACGGTGCCGTCCTTGCCGGGCATCGGGACCTTGGAGTAGCCGTCCTGGATGTCCTTCTTCATCAGCGCTTGGGACTTCTGGATCATCTGGTTGGCCTGGTCGAGCAGGCCCTTGACCCGGGTGTCGGCGTCGCTGGCGATCTTGTCGATGTCGGTCTTGGCCTTCTGGATGATCTCGGCGGCCGAGGGGCTCGGCGCCGGCTTGTGATCCTTCTCGGCCTGCGCGGCGGCGGTGTTCGCCGCGTTCTTGTCCGTCTCGGCCTGGGTATTCCGCTTGTTGACCGCTTCTTCGGCGCCCTTGTAGGCGTCAGCGACCTGGGTCTTGATGTTGCCTAGGTCGGTGTGGACGCGGTCGAGGTCGTCGACGACCTTGCCCAACTGGTCTTCGACGTTCTTCCCGGCCTTGGTGATCGATTTGACGTACGCGAAGAATTCGTCCGCGGCGGGCCCGACCCAGACGCCGCCGTTCAACGCTTCGGTCGAGCTCGACAACGCCGCGCTGTGGTCGCCCGCGTTATCGGCGGCGGCCTTGAACTGCTTCGAGGCGTTCTCGATGGCGGCGAGGTTCACCTTGTCGATCTGATCGGCCTTCTTGACCAGTTCGGCCCAGCCTGCCGGCACACCGGCGCCGACGTTGTTCAAACCCACTGCTCAAGCCCCCTTGGTCTGCGGCCCCCAGGCCTGCCGGATCGTCACAGGTCCCCGTGCACCTTCAGGTTGTCCACGTGGACCGCTTCGGTCTCCTTGATCAGCCCTGCCGCCTTTCGCAGCACGAAGGCGGTGGCCTCCATCAGCTGACCGGCCGAATCGAATTCGTTGTGGACGCCCTGCTTGAACTTGCCGACCGCGCCGTGCGCGTCGCCGTGCTCGTCCACTCCGCCGAAGGGGCTTTCCTTCTCGTCATCCATACCGGTGACGCCTTTTTTGGTCTTCTCGAACTCGTCCTTGAGCTTCTCCACCTGACCGGCGGCGATCCCCATCGAATCCGGGTCGTACACAGGCACGGTTCGTCATCCCCTTCGCGGAAAACTCGTATCCGTCCGATCAGACGCGCGGCCGATCAGGACGGTTCCCGCGCATACTTTAAGACCTCGGCCACGGGTGATGTGCGCATCCACGCCAACTTCCACCCCGCCGATATCGACTTCGCGAAACGGCTGAATCGGGGTGAACCTCATTAATCAGAAGTCGGCGACTTCCCGGATCCGGTTCGCCAGCAGCTGGTTGTCCGCCGGGGTGATGGTCGCCCAGTCCCGGCCGTCCCGATTCCGCGCGACCTGGAACAGGTACCGCCCCGCGTCCGTGTCGTAAAAGGCGACGACGTTGTCCGCGCGGCGGGGGCGGCCGTCGCGGCCCGCGCGTTCGACGCCGAACTGGCCGCGGGCCTCCTGACCGAGCAGCATGCCCGCCACTTCCTGGGCCTGCCACAATGGTACGTCCAGGTCTTCCAGGGCGGTGACCAGCGCTTTCGCGTCGCCGCGGGCGGCGGCGTCGGCCCTGACGAGGACGTCGTGCGGGAGGCTGATCGACTGGCCGACACCGGGGCCGAGGTCGCCCGCGACCGAGACGGCGGCTTCGGCGAGGGAGCCTTCGCGGGCCGGGATCAGCCACACCTGGCCGTCGTCGATCACGCCGAGCAGCGCCTGGTTGCCGACGCTGACCGCGTGACCCTTGATCTCGCGGTCGGTCCACACCCAGACGTCGATCGCGAACCGGGGGTGCGCGAACAGGTTCAGCATGTCGACCAGTTCGCCCGACGCCTGGTGCCCCCGCGCGAGACCTCGCGCGCGCAGGGATTCCCAGGCCTCTTCGATCAGCGCCGCCCGCTCCGTGTGGGTCGTTCCGGGGCTCGGCACGTCGAGTGCGACATGGCGCCGGGGCAGCCGTTCGGCTTCCCAGAGCATTTCGAACTCGAGTGCGGACAGCACCAAGCTGCCGTTGTCGTTCGGCACAGGTTCAGCGCGCTTCCCGGTTGCCGTGGTCACCGATGACGTCGGGCGAAACCATGCGCTCGTCGGTGAACAGGTCCTTGTCGTCGACGCCGTAGCGCCTGATGTGCTCCGCGTCCTCTTCGACGTCCTGAGTGGCCGCGCGCTCCATGAACTTCGACTCGGCCTTCGGCTGCTTCGCACCGATCTTCTCCGAGCGCCGCATGGCCTCTTCCTCGGGAAGTTCGCCGATCGGCAGCTGACGCGTCGGCTTGACGACGCCGCCTTCCTGGCGGGGACGGCGGTCGCGTTCCTTGTCGCCGCTCAGCGCGCCACCCGCGACACCGGCGCCGAGCGCGGCGGCACCGGCACCCAGGTCGCCCGCGGCCGGGCCGGTGACCTTCGGGACGGCGGGGAAGCCACGGCCTGATTCGTTGCCAGGGACCATCGGCGCCTGCGGTCCGGAGCCGACCGAGCGGCCCTTTCCGAGCGCCTGGTCGCCGCCACCGGTTCCACCGCCGACGCCGCCACCGAAGACACCGGGGCCCGAGGCGGAGCCGAGGCCCTTGCCCAGTGCGCTTTCGGCACCGGGGCCGGGGCCGAACGACTTGCCCAGCGGCTGCGCCGACGTGGTGCTGTTGCCCGGCGGCAGGCCTCCGGTGGACTGACCCGGCGGCACGTTCGGGGAGTTCGGCGCGCCCGGCGGGACGAACGGCGGGGAGACGGGCGAACCCGTGACCGGGTACGACGGCCTGCCCGGCTCGGGCTGCGGGGCGGGCCGGTTCGGCGTCACCCAGCCGCTGCCCGGCGCGGGTACGGGCCGCGACGTGCCGGACGGCGTGGTCGGCGCGGCGGCCGCGGGAACCGTGGCGCCACCGTGAGACGGCGCCGCGGCGCCGGTCTTCCTGGCCACTCCACCGCCCATGGCGACACCGTAGGCCGGGGTCGGCGCGTCGTAGGACGGCGCCTTCGGGTTGCTGACGGTCTGCACGGGCGGCGGCACGTACTTCGACTCCACGGCGGCCGACGCGGGCCGCACGCTGCCGTCCGGGGTCAGGTCGGTGGCCGTGCCCGCGAGACTCAGCGGACCGGGGCCACCGCCCGCTCCGGCGGCGGTCGTGGTCTGGGTCAGGTTCATCGCCTGCGGATCGGCCAAGGTGTCCGTCGTCAGCAGGTTCTCGCCGCTCGTCTTGGCGTAGTCGTTCAACGCCTCCTGCGCCTGCGCCCGCGCGTTGTTCGCGGCGCCGACGCTCTTGGCGTGGTCGGTCTCGAAGCCGATGAGGCTCAGCACGACGTCGCCGAGGGTCAGCCCGCCCGCGCCCTTCCGGACCACTTCGGGATCCGGGAGCTTGTGCAGCGTCCGGTTGAAGGCCTCACCCTGGGCGAAGATCATCTCCGCGGAGTGCGAGACCTTCGAGTTCGCGTCCTGGGAGAAGCCCGCCTGCTCGGTGAACACCTGGCCGGCGGCGCCGCCTGCCTCGCTCTGCCATTCCACGCCGAGCTTGCCCAGCTCGTCACGCAGCGTCTTGTCGGTGTCGGCGAGCGCGCCCGCGACGGACTTCAGCGCCTCGACGGCGATGCCGATGCTGCCGGTGCCGTCGCCGCTGCGGAAACGCTCGATCTCGGTCGCGATCCCGGTGTCGGTGTAGCCGTCGAACCGAAGATCGCGGAGCCTGCCCGCGAGGTCGGAAACGTTCACGGCGCCCTCCCTAGTTGCGTGCTTTCAAGGTCTGCAAAGCCGAATCGGCCGCCTGCGCGGACATCTCGCACAGCTGCGGCATGGTGAACGCGCCGGCGGTGACGGTGACCGCCCGCACCGCCAGCGTCTGCCCTTTCGCGACACCGACGAGCGTTTCGCAGTCGCTCGGTTTCCCGGCGTCGCGATAGTTCGTGATGGCGGGGAACCCGCCGACCGCCTTCGGTTCCGTCTTCATGCTGTTCTTGCGGCGTTTGCCGGTGAACCACTCTTCGACGTCCGCGGTGACCGTGCGGACGTAGTAGGTGTGGAACGGCTCCGCGGCGTCCGCGTCGAAGACGCAGGTCGGGCCGTCGATCGGTTCGGCGGCCGTGCGCGGCTTACTGTTGATCTTGAGCTGATCGAGCTGCGGCCCGGTGAGCAAGGCGCACGGATCGGCCCCTCGCAAATTCAGCTCCGCTGGCCTGGCCGGCAGCGCGGACGCTTTCGCGCCCTGCGTGGCCGAAGCCAGCGCCGGTTCGTCGGGGAAAGCCTGCCCGCCCGTGTCCGTGGCGCATCCGGCCAGCACGAGGGTGAGCACGCCGCCGGAGACCAGCACACGAGGACTACGCCCGGTGTACACCACGGTCCCCGAACGCGGCGGCCTTGTCCGCATCACTGGTCTTGTACTCCTTGGCCGCCGTGCGGAGCTGGTTGACCAGCCCCCGCAGACCGGCGACGTAAGCCTTGACCTGCGCGGCGTACGACTGGTCGCCGTCGGCCACGAGCTCGTTCCAGACGCTGGTCGAGTGCACGCTCACGGTGTCGTTGGCCGGAGTGTCGATGCGCAGCTGGTCGAGCCTCGTCAACAGCTTGTCCTGAAGCGCGTCGACCTGCTCTTCGACGATCTTCGCCACTTCGAGCAGCTTCGACGGATCCACTCTGATGTCCGCCACCGACGGCGGCGTCGGGACCGCCGACGTGAGGTCCTGGATCTTGCCCGATGCTGCCATTCCCCACCCCTTGGAAAGCTCGAACCGCCCCGTCGAGGCTACCAACGCCGATGTAGCGAGCGCCTAAGCTTCGCAGGAAATACCGGGTTAGACGTACCCAGGACCGGGACGGTTCCGTCCGGAATTCACGAGACCGGGGTGGCGATCTCTCCCTTGGCGGCGAGCAGGGCGATGTCGGTGCGGTGGTGCGATCCGGCCAGGTGGACCTTCTCGACCGTCGCGTAGGCGTCCTTGCGGGCGGCCTTCAGGTTCTTGCCGGTGCCGACGACCGAGAGCACCCGGCCGCCGGAGGAGACCACGGCGCCGTCGTCACGGCGGCGGGTGCCCGCGTGGAGCACGCCTTCGAGCTCGCCACCGGTGATGACGTCGCCGGTCCTCGGCTTGCCGGGGTAGCCGTCCGCGGCCAGCACGACGGTGACCGCCGCGCCGGAATCCCAGTCCAGCGGCGGCAGGTCGGCGAGCTTGCCGGTGGCCGTCGCGTGCAGGACCTTGCCGAGCGGGCTGCGCAGCAGCGCCAGGACGACCTGGGTCTCCGGGTCGCCGAAGCGACAGTTGAACTCGATGACCTGCGGGCCCTCGGAAGTCAGCGCGAGACCGGCGTAGAGCAGGCCGGAGAAGGTGGCGCCGCGGTTGTCGAGCTCGTCGACCACGGGCTGGACGATCCGCTCGACGACGTCGTCGACCAGGTCCTTCGGTGCCCACGGCAGCGGCGCGTACGCCCCCATGCCGCCGGTGTTCGGACCCGCGTCGCCGTCGCCGACGCGCTTGAAGTCCTGCGCGGGCAGTAGCGGGACGACCGTGCGGCCGTCGACGAAGCAGAAGAGAGAGGCTTCGGGGCCGTCGAGGAAGGACTCCAGGAGCACCGGGTGACCACCGTCGAGCAGCATCAGGGCGTGCTTGCGCGCGACGTCGACGTCCGTGGTGACCACGACGCCCTTGCCCGCGGCGAGGCCGTCGTCCTTGACCACCCAGGTGGGGCCGAAGCGGCCGAGCGCGGCGTCTAGGCGCGCCGGGTTGTCGACGACCTCACAGTGCGCTGTCGGCACCTTCGCGGCCGCCATGACGTCCTTCGCGAACGCCTTCGAGCCCTCGATCCGGGCCGCGGACGCGGACGGGCCGAAGCAGGCGATGCCCGCCTTCCGGACCGCGTCGGCGACGCCTGCCACCAGCGGGACCTCGGGACCGACCACGACCAGGTCTGCCTGCCACTGCTTGGCGAGGGCGGAGACCGATTCGGGGTCGGCCGCGTCCACGCCGAGCTGCTCGGCCACCGAAGAGGTGCCGGCGTTGCCCGGGGCACAGGCCAGTGCGGTGACGGAAGGGTCTTCCGCGACCGCGAGGACGAGTGCATGCTCACGGGCGCCGGACCCGATTACCAGTACGCGCACGACGCACAGGGTAACCGGGCCGGTGAGCCACGAAGACGTCGCCGTCCTCGAGCGGGTGGTTCCATCCGGCGTTCACCCGGCGGTCAGCGCTCCGCCGGTCCGACTTCGCCGTCCGGACTCCTCCTGCGTCAAGGGTGGCGCGGTACCCCGAGTTCAAGCGAAAGAGGTTACCCACCATGCGAAAGCGCCTGGGCGTGCTCGCCCTGTCCGGACTCGCCGTACTCAGCGTTACGGGGCTGGCCGGCGCCACCGAGCCGGGTGCCCGAGATGTGTCGGCGCTGGCGAAGGGTCACGATGGGCCGGTGATCGTCGGACACCGCGGCGCCCCCGGCTACCGCCCGGAGCACACGCTCGCCTCGTATGAGCTCGCCTACCGCCAGGGCGTCGACTGGGTCGACGTCGACCTGGTGCCCACCAAGGACGGCCAGCTGGTCGCCCGGCACGAGAACGAGATCGGCGGGACCACCGACGTCGCGAAGCACCCCGAGTTCGCGAACCGGAAGACGACGAAGGTCATCGACGGCACGTCGTTCACCGGTTGGTTCACCGAAGACTTCACGCTCGCCGAGCTGAAGACCCTGCGCGCGACCGAGCGGATCCCGCAGCTGCGGCCGAACAACAAGGTCTACGACGGCCGCTACCAGATCGCGACCTACCAGGAGGTGCTCGACCTGACGCGCCGGCTGGGCCGCGAACTGCGCCGTGAGCTGGGGACCTACCCGGAGGTCAAGCACTCGACGTACTTCTCCTCGATCAAGAACCCGACCGAGCCGAAGCTGGTCGAGCTGCTCAAGCGCAACGGGCTCAACCACCCGAAGGCGCCGGTGATCATCCAGTCGTTCGAGGTGTCGAACCTGATCGCGCTCTCGCGCCAGGTGCGGGTGCCGCTGCTCCAGCTGACCTCGGCGACCGGCGCTCCGGCCGACTTCGTCGCGAAGGGCGACCCGCGGACGTACGCCGACCTCGTCACGCCCGTGGGCCTGAAGGAGATCTCGAAGTACGCGGACTACCTCGGCCCGGAGAAGGCGCAGGTCATCCCGGTGGTGAACGGCGCGCTGGGCAAGCCGACCGCGCTCGTGGCCGACGCGCACAAGGCCGGGCTGAAGGTCGGGCCGTACACGTTCCGCAACGAGAACAACTTCCTCCCGCAGAACCTGCGCTCGTCGGCGAACCTCGCCGAGTACGGCGACGCGTTCGCCGAGCAGGAGGCGTTCCTCAAGGCGGGTGTCGACGGGTACTTCTCGGACCAGCCGGACACCGCGCTGGAGGCCGTGAAGGCGTTCCGGGGGCGCTGAGCTCCGTCTCAAGCGCAATGAAAGGCCCCTTCATCGCGAAATTTGCGATGAAGGGGCCTTTCATTGCGTCCTGCGCCTGACCGGCACGAAGGTGGCAACTCAGCGGACGCCGAGGCGACCGGTGAGGGGAACTCTGAGGGCCCCGGAGTCCCTCAAGGGGTCCTTCACGGACTTCCCGCCTGCCGGAGCAGGTCTCGGCAGTGCCGTGTGCCATGAACGGTCCGTTCCTTGCGAAATTTGCGAGGAACGGACCGTTCATGGCGTCCGGCGGGATGGGTTTCTTGACGAGACCTTGACATCCGCAGGTGGGCGGGCCTAATTTCGGCGGATCTCAATGGTCTGTCCGCATACCTTTTAAGTGGGTGCCCGATGGATGTCTCAGACAAGCAGGCCGAACCCGCCGACGAAGACAGTGCCCGGCTCCACCAGCTCGGCTACGCGCAGGAACTCCGGCGCACGATGTCGACCTTCTCCAACTTCGCCGTCTCCTTCACGATCATCTCGATCCTCTCCGGCTGCCTGACCCTCTACGGGTTCGGTATGAAGACCGGCGGGCCCGCGGCGATGATCTGGGGCTGGCCGCTGGTCGGCCTGTTCGTCATCCTGGTCGGGCTGGGCATGGCCGAGGTCTGCTCCAGCTACCCGACGGCGGGCGGCCTCTACTACTGGGCCGCGAAGCTCGCGCCGCGCAACGGCGCGGCGTGGTCGTGGTTCACCGGCTGGTTCAACCTCATCGGGCAGATCGCCGTCACCGCGGGCATCGACTTCGGCGCGGCGCTGTTCCTCAACGCCTTCCTCGACTTGCAGTTCGGCTTCGAGGCGACGCCGGGCCACACGATCCTGCTGCTGGGGATCATCCTGGTGATCCACGGGCTGCTGAACACCTTCGGTGTGAAGATCGTGGCACTGCTGAACAGCATCAGCGTGTGGTGGCATCTGGTGGGCGTGCTGGTCATCGTCGGGGTGCTGATCGTCGTGCCCGCCAAGCATCAGGACGCGTCCTTCGTCTTCGGCGAGTTCGTGAACAAGACGGGCTGGGCTTCACCGGTCTACGTCTTCCTGCTGGGACTCCTCGTCGCGCAGTACACGCTGACCGGCTACGACGCCTCCGCGCATATGACCGAGGAGACCAAGAACGCGGCGAAGGCAGGCCCGCGCGGCATCATCAACTCGATCCTCGTCTCCCTGGTCGCCGGATGGATCCTGCTGATCGGCCTCACGTTCGCCATCCAGGACTACGACGGCGCGGTGGGCTCCGAGACCGGGGTGCCGCCCGCGCAGATCTTCATCGACGCGACCGGCGAGACGACCGGCAAGTTCCTCTTGCTGATCTGCATCGGCGCGCAGTTGTTCTGCGGGATGGCGTCGGTGACCGCGAACTCGCGGATGATCTACGCCTTCGCCCGCGACGGCGCGATCCCCGGTTCGAAGTTCTGGCACCGCATCAACAAGCGCACCCAGACGCCGACCAACGCGGTGTGGCTGGCCGCGGGCGGCGCGCTCCTGCTCGCCCTGCCGTACTTGTGGAGCGCGACCGCCTACGCGGCGGTGACCTCGATCGCGGTCGTCGGCCTTTACGTGGCTTACGTGATCCCGGTGTTCCTGCGGGTGCGCAAGGGCGACGACTTCGAACCCGGACCGTGGAACCTCGGCCGCTGGGGCAAGCTCGTCGGGACCGTCGCGACCGTCTGGGTGTGCTTCATCTTCGTGCTGTTCATGCTCCCGCAGGGATCGCCGATCACCATCGACAGTTTCAACTACACGCCGATCGCCTTCCTCGTCGTACTCGGTGGTGCGGCGGTGTGGTGGTTCGCCTCGGCGCGCAAGTGGTTCACGGGTCCGAAGGTGCAGGGCTCCGAGGCGGAACTCGCCGCTGTGGAAAAGGAACTCAAGGAACTGGGGTAGCGCTCTCCCGGGCGCGGCCGACGCGGACTCCGGTCACCGCGGCCGCGCCCACCGCCCCGACCGCCGCGAACGCGTAGAAACCCCATGGGTACGCGATCCCGGCGCTCAACAGCGCGCCGCCGAGGATCGGCCCGCAGATCGCGCCGACCCGGCCGACACCCGCCGCCCAGCCGATCCCGGTGGCGCGCATCGCGTCCGGATACGTCTTGCCGATGTACGCGTACACGAGGACCTGCGCGCTGAACACGAACCCGCCGGTGAGGAACACGGCCACGTACAGCCCCACCGCGGGCAGCTTCACGCTCAGCAGGGCCAGGAACACCGCCGCCCCGAGGAACCAGAAGATCACCGCCGGCCGCACGCCGGCCTTGTCCGCCACCCGGCCCGCGACGAGCAGGCCGACGACGCCGCCGAGGTTCAGCGTGAGCAGCAGCCCGAGCGCCGCGCCGAGCGGGTACCCGGCCTGGCGCATGATCTCCGGCAGCCAGGTGTTGAGCCCGTAGACCAGCAGCAGGCCCATGAACGACGTCACCCAGAACGCGATGGTGGCGCGCAGCAGACCGCCGCGGAACAGCCCGCCGACGACGTCCGTCGCCGACTTCGCCTGCGTTTCCCGCGCCCGCTCGAAGGACTCGGACTCGGGCAGGTACTTGATCATCAGCGGCACCAGGACGAGCGCGGGCAGCGCGCCGGCGACGAACATCGCGCGCCAGCCGAGCGGCTGGATCAGCCAGATGCCGAGCAGGGCGGTGAGCACCGCGCCGACGTGATAGCCGGTCATCACCGTGGTGGTCGCGCTGCCGCCCTTTCCCTTGCGGGCGTACTCGGTGACCAGCGCGATCGCCGTCGGGAGGCAGCCGCCGAGGCCCAGCCCGGCGAGGAAGCGCAGCAGCCCGAAGACGAACGCCGACGGCGAGAGCGCGCAGAGCGCGGTGAACGCCGAGAAGGCGGTGACCGCGATGATCAGCGCCTTCCGGCGGCCGATGAGGTCGGTGATCGTGCCGATCGCCAGTGCACCGATCGTCATGCCGATCAGGCCGAACGTCGAGATCACCGACGCCGTGCCCGGCGTCAGGCCCCAGACGTGGTCACGGAGCAGCGCGGGCAGCACCGTGCCCAGGACGACCAGGTCGAATCCGTCGAGCAGCACCGCCGTCCAGGCGAGCGGCACTACCCACGAACGAGCCGTGGCAGGGGACATGGGGACCTCCAGCCGTGTTCGCTATGCGCACGAGTATGCACAATACGAACGCTGTGAGCAAGGCCACTGGGTCCTGGATGTCATGAGGGGTCCCCTCAAGACACTTTTTGTCCTGAAGGGACCCCTTATGACACGTGACGGGCTAGCGCTTCACGAGGTCGCCCAGGACGTGCCAGGTGCGGAGCCGCTCCTCACTGGTCCGGATGCCGCTCTGGGTCGCGACGACCTCGGTCGCCCCCGCGTCGAAGTACCGCCGGAGCTCGGCGGCGACGGTCTCCTCGTCCCCGGCGATCACCAGTTCACCGGCGGAATCCACGCCCTGGGCGTCGAAGACCGCGCGATAGGACGGGATGTCGCGGAAGAACGCGTACTGCTTGTCGACCGTCGCGCGGACGGCGTCGGGATCGTCGGTCACGACGACCGGGACCATCGCGATGATCCGCGGCGCCGGACGGCCGGCGGCGGCCTTGGTGATCTCCGGGACGATCAGTTCGGAAAGGGCTTTCGGCCCGGCGAGGAACGGGATCGTGCCGTCGGCCAGTTCGCCGGTGACGCGCAGCGCCTGGCGTCCCATCGCGGCGACGATCAGCGGGATGTCCGAAGAGCCCGCGACAGTGAGTGAAGCCGCGAAGCCCTTTGCGTGTGCTCTGACGGTCTCGCCGTGGAAGTCGACTTCGCCGCCGCCGAGTACCTCGCGCAGGATCGTGAGGTACTCGCGAAGGTGCTTGATCGGCGACGGGTACTCGATGCCGTACGCCGGTTCGAGCCAGTTCTTCGCGCCGGTTCCGAGGCCGAGGACGAACCGGCCGCCGGTGGCGGCTTGCGCCGTCTGGGCGAGGCCGGTGATCAGCAGCGGATGGCGAGGGTAGATGGGGACGACGCCGGTCCCGACCGTGATCCCCGGGACCGCGCGGCCGGCGAGGGCCGCGACGGTGATCGCGTCGTGCTCCATCTGCTGGGAGAACCAGACCGACGTCAGGCCCGCGTCGGCGGCCTGCCGGGTCTGCGTGATGAGTTCGTCGACGATGTTGACGGCGTTCGCGGTGTCGCCGGACGGGAGTGCCACTCCGATGGTCATGTTCAACGCTAACCGCGCTGTCGACGGGATATTTCGCCGTTCACCGGCTGGGATCCCGCTGGCCTGAGATGTCATGAGGGGTCCCCATGGGACGAAAAACGTCCTATGGGGACCCCTCATGACACGCGTGAGACCAGAGGCGTCAGACGAACTCGTGCCGCACGATCGTCTGCTCCCGGCCCGGACCGACGCCGATCGCCGAGATCCGCGCGCCGGAGAGCTCTTCGAGCCGCTCGACATACGCCCGCGCGTTCGCCGGCAGCTCTTCGAAGGTCCGGCAGCCCGAGATGTCCTCGAACCAGCCCGGCAGCTCTTCGTAGATCGGCAGCGCGTGGTGCACGTCGGTCTGCGTCATCGGCATCTCGTAGGTACGGACCCCATCGACCTCGTAGCCGACGCACACCGGCACCTTCTCCAGCCCGGACAGCACGTCCAGCTTGGTGAGGAAGTAGTCGGTGATGCCGTTGACGCGCACCGCGTAGCGCGCGATGACCGCGTCGAACCAGCCGGTGCGCCGCGAGCGGCCGGTGGTGACGCCGAACTCGCCGCCCTGCTTGCGCAGGTACTCGCCGGACTCGTCGTCCAGCTCGCTCGGGAACGGACCGGAGCCGACGCGGGTGGTGTAGGCCTTGAGGATGCCCAGCACGGTGGTGATCTTGCCGGGGCCGATGCCCGAACCCGCGCTCGCGCCGCCGGACGTCGGGTTCGACGACGTCACGAACGGGTAGGTGCCGTGGTCGACGTCGAGCAGCGTGCCCTGCGAGCCTTCGAGCAGCACGGTCTCGCCGCGTTCGAGGGCCTGGTTGAGCTGAAGGCGCGTGTCGGCGATGCGGTGCGCGAACTTCTCGCCCGCGGCCAGCACCTCGTCGGCGACCTGGTCGGCGTCGAGGGCCTTGCGGTTGTAGACCTTGACCAGCACCTGGTTCTTGAACTCCAGGGCCGATTCGACCTTCTGCCGGAAGATCTTCTCGTCGAGCAGGTCCTGCACGCGGACGCCGACGCGGGCGATCTTGTCCTGGTAGCAGGGGCCGATGCCGCGGCCGGTGGTGCCGATCTTGCGGCTGCCGAGGTAACGCTCGGTGACCTTATCGATCGCCACGTGGTACGGCATGATCAGATGCGCGTCGGCGGAGATCAGCAGCTTGCTGGTGTCGACGTCGCGTTCTTCCAGCCCGGCGAGTTCGTCGAGCAGCACGCCCGGGTCGATGACGACGCCGTTGCCGATGACGTTGGTGACGCCCGGCGTGAGGATCCCGGACGGGATGAGGTGGAGGGCGAAGTTCTGTCCGTCGGGAAGGACTACGGTGTGGCCCGCGTTGTTACCGCCTTGGTAACGCACGATCCACTGGACGCGGTCGCCGAGCAGGTCGGTGGCCTTGCCCTTGCCCTCGTCCCCCCATTGGGCCCCGATCAGCACGATGGCCGGCATGTGACACTCCAGGTGTTCGGCGACTGATGGTTTTGGCGCTGGTAAATGCCGGTGCATGAGCGTAACGGAGGGCCTTCGGGTGCGCGGAATAGTGGTGGTCTGTCCAGAGGGCGAGCCCACACTCCCGGAGATCGACGACGTCGAGATGGTGCGCGTCCCGAGCCGTCCCGGCAAGGCGGATATCGACCCCTTGCTGGGGGAACACGACCGGCTGGTGGTCGCGGGCACCGACGCGGATCTCGCCGCCGTGGCGCTCCGGCTGTTACGAAAAGAACAGCTCCCCGGCGTGTCGCTCGGTTTCGTGCCGTCCTCGCCGGACTCCGACGTCGCCCGCATCTGGAGCCTGCCGACCCAGCCGCTGCGGGCCCTCGCGCTCGCCCTGCGCGGCGAGGTCGATCCGGTGCCGCTGATCCGGGACGACAACGGCGGCGTGCTCGTCGGCCGGGGCGTGATCGGCATGATCCGCGGGGTCGCCTACTGCGACGAGCACACCGTCCTGCGCGGGCCCGCGCGCTCGATCGAGGTCGAGCCGGACGCGAGCGGGCCGGGGCTGATGGTCCGCGTGACCAAGGGGACGCTCTTCAAACGGCCCACGACGCAGTACGCGCGGGCGTTCCAGCTCGGCTGCATCCCGACCCGCCCGAGCAGCGACGGCGTCGCCCATCCGCGCGCGATGAGCCGCTGGACCTGGTACCGGCACACCGAAGACCTCCGGCTGGTCCGCGGCCTGGTCTAGGGCGTGTTTCACAGGTCTATTCGATGGGCTTGGTGATCCAGGTGGCTTCTGGCGGTGCGGGCGGATCGGCCTCGTACCGGGTCGTACTCGGGCGCATCCGCCCGTGCCGTCAGGAGTCACCTGGGCGCGAAGACCGCGAACTCGACTTGTGAAACGCGCCCTAGGGCTAGGCCGTTCGGCCCAGAACCTTCAGCTGGACTTTCCGAAACTTTTTCGGCCGCGTACACCGCGTCCGACCTGCTCGTGACACCCTCCGTTCACGAATAGCCAGCAGAGTGTCATCCGATGGTGTTGCGTGGGTCATATCCGTGCCTCATGGTGACCAGGTCCCCAAACCTGACACGGAGGCAGCAATATGCCAACTGCGCTTGCTGTTCGTCGCTCCTTCACCGTTCTCGCCGTCTCGGCGATCGTCTCGGCAGGCGTGGTCGGCGTCGCCGAAGCGACACCCCCGGGCATCCCGTCGACCGCGACCGCCAAGTCCCAGCTCGCCGGGCTGACCGTCAAGCCGGACGGTTCGTCGAGCGGGTACAGCCGCGACAAGTTCCCGCACTGGGCCGACCAGGGCAACAGCTGCAACACCCGTGAGGTCGTGCTGAAGCGGGACGGCACGAACGTTCAGCAGGACAGCAGTTGCGCCGCCGTCTCCGGCAAATGGTTCAGCCCGTACGACGACGCCACCTGGACCGCCGCGTCCGATTTGGACATCGACCACGTCGTCCCGCTTTCGGCCGCGTGGCGCACCGGCGCCTCTTCGTGGACCACCGCGCAGCGACAGGCGTTCGCGAACGACCTCAGCGCGCCGCAGCTGATCGCCGTCACCGACAACGTCAACCAGGAGAAGGGCGACAAGTCGCCGGACGCCTGGAAGCCGCCGTCCACCGGTTACTGGTGCACCTACGCGAAGATGTGGACCACGGTGAAGGCCAAGTACAAGCTCACCATCAAGTCGGCGGAGAAGACCGCCCTGACGGACATGCTCAACCGCTGCTAGCCCCCGTAAGTACATGAAGGCCCCCTTCATTGCGCCTAGGTACATGAAGGGGGCCTTCACGTACTTACGGGGCTGTCAAGCGGAATCATGGGATGTTTCGCGGGCTGGGAGCCGGGCTCAGCATGTGGGCGGGGCTCAAGGCCGTGATTAGCGTGATTCGGGTAGGCGCAAGAGAAAGCGCCCCCGTTCCCCGCTGGAGGCCACCCGGTGTCCCGTACCGCCGCCATTTCCTTACTCGCGCTCACGGCATTGGCCGTCACCGCCTGCTCGTCCGCGGGCGGCGCGACCGGTGCCGACGCCGGGCCGCCCAAACCCGGGGGCACGCTGCGCCTCGGGATCTCGTCGAGCCCGGATTGCGTTGACCCGCAACAGGTCGGCACCAACGCCTCGCTCAACGTCGGCCGCCAGCTGGTCGACTCGCTGACCGACCAGGATCCCGCCACCGGTGAGATCAAGCCGTGGCTGGCCGAAAAGTGGGAGAGCGACGCGGATTCGACCGCGTTCACCTTCCACCTGCGCGGCGGCGCGACGTTCTCCGACGGCAGCCCTGTCGACGCCGCCGCGGTCAAGACGAGCTTCGACGCGATCAAGGCGCTCGGCCCGAAATCGCAGCTCGGCTCGGGTTATCTGGCCGTTTACCAGGGAACGACGGTCGTCGACCCGAAGACGGTGAAGATCGAGTTCTCCACTCCCAGCGCGCAGTTCCTCCAGGCCAGCTCGACGATGTCGCTCGGCGTCCTCGCGCCCGCCGCGTACAAGAAGACCGCGGATCAGCGCTGCCAGGGTGACGGCCTGATCGGCTCGGGTCCGTTCGTCTTCGAGAGCCTGAAGCAGAACCAGGAGATCGTCCTCGCCAAACGCAAGGGCTACGACTGGGGCTCGTCGCTGTTCAAGCACCGGGGCGAGGCGTACCTCGACAAGATCGCCTACAAGATCGTGCCGGAACCCGGGGTGCGCACCGGAAGTCTCGCCTCCGCCCAGCTCGACGCCATCACCGACGTCCAGCCGGTCGACGAACCGCAGTTCACCGGCAACGGGTTCACCGAGCCCACCCGCCCGAACCCGGGTGTCGTGTTCAACCTCCAGGCCAACGTCACCAGGGGCGTGCTCACCGACGAGAAGGTCCGCCAGGCGGTGGTCAAGGGCATCGACCGGCCCGAGGTCACGAACACCGTGCTGACCCCGAACTACAAGCCCGCCACCAGCATCCTCGGCTCGGCGACGCCGTTCCACACCGACCTTTCCTCCCTGCTGGCCTACGATCCGGAAGGGGCGAAGTCGCTCCTGGAAAGCGCCGGCTGGGCGCCCGGTCCCGACGGAATCCGCACGAAGAACGGCCAGCGGCTGACCGCGAAGGTCGTCTTCTCCCTGGTGTTCAACCAGAACAAGAGCGTGCTCGAACTCGTGCAGCAGCAGCTGCGCAAGATCGGGTTCGACCTCCGGATCGAGCAGCGCACCAATGCCGAGAGCGTGCAGATCTCGCAGAGCGGGGACTACGAGTACCTCTGGTACAACACCACCCGCGCCGATCCGGACATCCTGCGCAACATGTTCTCCACCAAGGCGAACAACCGCAGCAGGCTCCCCGCGGACAACCCCCTCGACGCGCCGCTCGACGCACAATCGTCCACTGTGGACTCCGCGAAGCGGAAGCCGGCGGCAGAGGCGGCGCAGCGCGCGATCATCGAGCACGGCTACTCGGCACCGGTGTTCGAGCTGACCCAGGTGCTGGCGCACGGACCGAACGCGCACGGCGTCGGCTTCGAAGCCTCGTCCCGGCTCCAGCTGTTCGACGCCTGGGTGTCCGGCTCGTGACCCGGTACCTGCTCCGCCGGATCCTGCAGGCGGTGTTCGTCCTGTGGGCCGCGTTCACCTTGTCCTTCGTGATCCTCTACCTCCTGCCGGGCGACGCTGTCAGCGCGAAGCTCGGCGGGGGCGAGGCAGGGCTTTCGGTGACGCCGGAGCAACTGGCCGCGGCGAAGGCGGAGTACGGACTCGACGACCCGTTGCCGTTGCAGTACGGGAAACGGCTGGTCGCCGCGCTGCAAGGCGACTTCGGCCGCTCGATCTCGACCGGCGACGACGCCACGGACATGGTGGTCTCGGCCCTGCCGCCGACGCTCGCCGTCACCGGGTTCGCGCTGGTGCTCGCGATCCTGTTCGGCGGCGGGGTCGCCATCGCCGGCACCGTCACCCGGCATCGCTGGCTCGGCAACGCGCTGCTCGCGTTGCCGCCACTGGGGATCTCGCTGCCGCCGTTCTGGGTGGGACTCGTGCTCATCCAGTTCTTCTCCTTCCAGCTCAGGCTGGTGCCCGCGCTGGGGTCGAACGGCTTCGAGTCGCTGATCCTGCCCGCGATCACCCTCGCCATCCCGACCGGCGCGATCATCGGGCAGGTACTGGCGAAAAGCCTCCGCACGCAGCTCGCCGAGCCCTATTCCGAGATCGCGCTCGCGAAGGGGGCGAGCCGCTTGAGGGTCCACTTCGGACACTTGCTGCGCAACGCGGCGGTACCGACGCTGACCATCGCCGGGGTGGTCGCGGGAAACCTGATCGCCGGTTCGGTGATCACCGAGACGGTGTTCTCCCGCGACGGCCTCGGGCGGGTGACGTCGTCGGCGGTGACCGCGCAGGACATCCCGGTGGTGCAGGCGGTGATCGTGCTCGCCGCGCTGGTGTTCGTCGTCATCAACCTGCTGGTGGACCTGATCTGCCCCCTGCTGGACCCGCGGATCCGACACCGGGAGACGGCCGATGCCTGACGTTCTCGTGCGCACCCGGCGGCGGCCGGGCCTCATCCTCGCGGTCGCGGTCCTCGCCTTCGCCCTGCTCTCCGCTGTCGTGCCGGAGCTGTTCACCGGTCAGGATCCGCTCGCCGGTGTCCCCGCCGAGAAGATGCGGGGCCCTTCGCTCGCGCATCTCTTCGGCACCGACGAAACCGGGCGGGACATCTTCGCGCGGGTGGTCCACGGCGCCGCGCTCTCGTTGCAGGCGACCGTGATCGCCGTCCTCGTCGCGCTCGTGGCCGGTTCCGCGCTCGGCCTGCTCGCCGGGTTCCGGGGCGGCGCCCTCGATTCGGCGATCATGCGCTGCGTCGACGTCCTGCTGGCGATCCCGTCCATCCTGCTTTCGCTCGCGCTGGTCACGGCGCTCGGTTTCGGGACGACCAACGTCGCGATCGCCGTCGGCGTCGCCAATCTCGCGCAGTTCGCCCGGCTGATGCGCGCCGAGGTCCTGCGCGTCCGCAGCGGCGTGTTCGTCGAGGCCGCTCGCGCGGGCGGCGTGCGCTGGACCGGGGTGCTCGGGCGGCACGTGCTGCCCAACGCGCTCGGCCCGGTGCTCGCGCTCGCCACGCTCACCTTCGGCACGGCGGTGCTGGAGGTGTCCGCGCTCAGTTTCCTCGGCTACGGCGCGACCCCGCCGACCCCGGAGTGGGGCTCGCTCGTGGCGGGCGGGCGCGGATTCCTGGCCACCGCCTGGTGGATGACCACCTTCCCCGGACTCACCGTCGCGGCCGTGGTGCTGTCCGCGAACCGGCTGTCCCGAGCGATCGAAGGAGACGTGCGGTGAGCGCCCTGCTGACCATCCGCGACCTCGCGGTTTCCTACAAGAACGTCCCCGCCGTGGACGGCGTCGACCTGTCCGTCCACAAGGGACAGATCGTCGCCGTGGTCGGCGAGTCCGGATCCGGCAAGAGCACGACGGCGCACGCGGCGATCGGGCTGCTGCCGCGCGGCGGGCGGATCGATCGCGGCGAGATCACCTTCGACGGCCGTGACCTGGCGAAACTCTCCGACCGTGATTGGCGTTCGGTGCGCGGCCGCGAGATCGCGCTGGTCCCCCAGGATCCGACCGTCTCGCTCAACCCCGTGCACCGGATCGGTGACCAGGTCGCCGAGGTGCTGTTGATCCACGGCCTCGCGGACAAGCGCGCGGCCGGCGCGGAGGCGGTGAAACTGCTGCGCAAGGCCGGAATCGCCGATCCGGAGGCACGGGCGCGGCAATATCCGCACGAGCTCTCTGGCGGGCTCCGTCAACGCGCGCTGATCGCCGCGGCGCTGGCCGGACGGCCGAAACTCATCATCGCCGACGAGCCGACCAGCGCGCTCGACGTCACCGTGCAGCGGCGGATCCTCGACCACCTCGAAGAACTCGCCGCCGAAGCGGGCACGGCCGTCCTGCTGATCACCCACGACCTCGGCGTCGCCTCCGATCGGGCGTCTCGGATAGTGGTGCTGTCCCAGGGCACCGTGGTCGAGGAGGGCACCACCGGCGAGATCCTCGCGGCTCCCACGCGGAAGTACACGCGAGACCTGCTCGCCGCCGCGCCCAGTCTTTCCGACAGGCCGCTGAGGGAGCCGAAACCGCCGTCGTCCGACGTCCTGGTCTCGGTCCGCGGCCTCGGCAAGACCTTCGGCGCGATCCGGGCCGTCGACGGCGTTTCGTTCGACATCGCCCGCGGGCGGACGCTCGCGCTGGTCGGCGAATCCGGTTCGGGCAAGTCGACCACCGCGCGGATGATCCTGCGGCTGGAGACGCCGACCGAAGGCGTCGTCGAGTTCGACGGTCAGGACATCACGTCCGCGCGCGGCGAGGAACTGCGACGGCTGCGGCGCCGGTTCCAGCTGGTGTACCAGAACCCGTACGCGTCGCTGAACCCGAAGTTCAGCATCGAGGACGTCGTTTCCGAGCCGCTGCGCGCTTTCGGCGTCGGCACGAAGGCGGAACGCCGGGCGCGGGCGGCGGAACTCGTCGACCAGGTGGCCCTGCCTTCTTCGGTGCTGAAGCGCAAACCCGCCGAACTGTCCGGCGGGCAACGGCAACGGGCGGCCATCGCGCGGGCGCTCGCCCTGCGCCCGGAATTGATCGTCGCCGACGAACCCGTGTCCGCGCTGGACGTCTCGGTGCAGGCGCAGATCCTGCGGCTGCTCGCGGATCTCCAAGACGAACTCGGCCTGACGTATCTGTTCATCTCGCACGACCTCGCCGTCGTCCGGCAGATCGCGGACACCGTCGGCGTGCTGCGCGGCGGCGAACTCGTCGAACTCGGTCCGGCGCGGGACGTGCTGGACCGACCGAGCGCGGACTACACCCGGGAGCTGCTCGCCGCGATCCCTGGCCGGAAACCGTTGGAGGCACGATGAAGTTCGGGCTCTTCTCCCTCGTCGCCAATCACCCCGACCCGGTGACCGGGGCGACACCGACCCAGCACGAGCGCCTGCGCCGGGTCGTCGACGAAGCGATCTTCGCCGAAGAACTGGGATTCGACGCGTACGGCGTCGGCGAACGGCACGGCGAACCGTTTCTCTCCTCCGCGCCGCCCGTCATCCTGGCGGCGGTCGCGGAACGCACGGAACGCGTCCGGCTGCTGACCACGCTGACGGTGATCAGCGTGCTCGACCCGGTCCGTGTCGCCGAGGACTACGCGACGCTGGACCAGCTTTCCGGCGGGCGGCTGGAACTCATGATCGGGAAGGGCAACGATCCCCGGCATTTCCCGCTGTTCGGCCTCGAAGAGGAACGGCAGTGGGAGTACCAGGCGGAGAAGTTCGCGCTGCTTCGCAGACTGTTCCTGGAGGAAGGCGTGACGTGGGAAGGCGAGTTCCGCGCGCCGCTGACCGACGTCACGACGCAGCCGCGTCCGTTCCACGCGCGGCCGCGGATCTGGCACGGGAGCGCGTCGAGCACCGAGTCGACCGAGCTGGCGGCGAAGTTCGGCGACCCGCTGTTCACCGCGAACGGCTTCCACCCCAAGAAGAAGTACGCCGACCTGATCGACCACTACCGGCGGCGGTGGGCCGAGTACGGCCACGATCCGGCGGACGCGCTCGTCGGTTCGGGCGCGGGTGGGCTGTACGTCGCCAAGACCTCGCAGGAGGCTCTGGACGGATACCGGCCGTATTTCGAGGCGTTGCTGAAAACGCCCGCCTACCAGCACAACAAGTCGGAGTTCACCACGCTGGAGGACAAGATCGCGGGCGGTTCCGCGCTGGTCGGGAGCCCGGAACAGGTGATCGACAAGATCGGTGACTATCACGCGTCGTTCGGGCACGAGGTGCAGGCGGTCTCCGTCGACGGCCTGAAATCCGGGGAAGCGCGGGACGTCCTGGAGCTTTTCGCCTCCGACGTCATCCCCGTCGTGCGGAAAGAGCTGCCCTCGAAGGTGTGGGAAAGCGCGTAGCTTCGGAGAGGTGCGTATCCTTTTTCGCGCCCGATTTGAGCGGTTTTCCCAGGGGTCGGCGGTCGCGCCACGCTTCCCTACGCACCGGTCAGCTTCAGGATCTCCCTGGCGACGACGTCGTTCTGCCGGAAGGAGATCGCGTTGGTCCGCGGCCGCGTGAACGCGCCGGCGGATCGCGCCGAAGTGTGCGGGCCGAGGGCGAACCGGCGCGGATGCGGGCTACCCTCGCCGTCGAGCATCCGGCCGTCGGAGACCCGGGTGTGGATACGACCGGCGAGCAGCCTGTCGCCGGTGACGGCGTCGAGCACGGCCTCCTCACCGAGCGCGCCGCTGTCGCGCAACTGTCGCAAAAGGACGTCGGACGCCCGGGTGATGCTCGGCTCGGGCAATCGTGCTTCGACGAGCGTCCGCGCTTCGGTCTCGCCGGGGAAGCTCGCACCGGAAGCGACGAACGTCCGGCGTTCCTCGTCGGCCGAGACGCGTGTTTCGGCGCCCAGGAAGGAAACGAGTCCGGCTTCCTGGAGCGCGAGCAGTTCTTCGAGCCGACGCGGCGGCGGCCCGCTGGCGAAGTACGAGAAGAAGCCGAGGAACCAGCCGTCCAAATCTGACAGTTGAGAGGCCGCGTCGAGCCGTCCGGTCTGCACCAGCGCCGGAAGCCGGCCCATCACGGACAACAGCGCCGTGAACGCGCCCAGATCCGCGCTGTACTCGGCGTCCGCCCGGCGGCTCAAGTCCGCTTCCACGTACTCGCGCAGTTCCTTGCCGTATTCCTCCGCGGTACCGAATTCTACGCCCGCCATCGGCCGGTCGAGCCTGCTCAGGTCGAGCCGGTCGTCCGGCGCCGGGACCGCTCGCGCGACCAGCGCGTCGAGTTCGCCGGGTGCCGCGTCCGCGAAAGCGTCGGCGAAGACGGCGAAGTCCATCCGGACTCGTTCGGGGTGGGCGGTGAACAGTTCGTTGTAGTAGGCCCAGGCGATCTCCTTCGAGATCAGCGGCCAGACGTCGCGGCGGAAGTCGATGGGCCCGGGGATGGCGCAGAGCTTCTCGATGGCGTACGTGTCGAAGAACCGGGGCAACCGCGACGGTTTCCCGCGTAACCGGTAGCCGATCTTCGCGTGGTAGGGCACTCCTCGCCGCGAACCGACGTGCAGCACGGGCTCGGCGCCGCTGGGGTGATACTTCAGGCCGCCGCAAGCTCGCTCTTCGAAACGACCGCCGCGGCCTTCGCTCAGCAGCAACATCAGATCGACGAACGCGAGACCGAATCCGCGCACCAGCACGGTTTCGCCTGGCTCGATCGCGGAATAGTCGACGTCGGCGGTGTAGCCTGCCGGGTAGTAGGCGAGATCATGACGGACGGCGAAGTCGGCGAGTTCGGCCTCCCGTTCGTCCGGTTCGGCGTCGAGATGCCCGACGGTGAACAGGACCGCGTCCACTTCGAGGGGTTCCGCGCGGCCCTCCAGCCAGAGCGACTGCGGCTCGCCGTCGTCGAGCCGCACCGCGCGGGTCCGATGCTCGACGACCTCGATTCCGGGCGGGAGCTCGGCGAGCACCTTGCGGTGGAACCAAGTGAGATACGCGCTCTGCAACCGTCGCGTCGGGAAGTGATCGCTTTGCAGCGCCCCGAGTTCGGCGCGCAGACTCTCGTCGATCTCGGCGTCGAGCCTGCCCTCGCGGACCAGCCGCGCCCACTCGATCAGCGAAGGCCCGGGCCGGATCGGGCCGTCGATCTCGACGGTGTCGTCGGTGAAGACCGTGACGTCCTCGGGCATGGAGTTCATCCGCAGCAGCGGCGACTGCTCGTATCGCCAGACCCGCCCGGGGCCCGCCGGGAACGGATCGACCAGATGCACGACCAGCCGCCGCCCGCCGAGCAGCTCCGCGGCGTTCGCGCCGAGCCGCTCCAGCACGCCCACCCCACGTGGACCGGCGCCGACCACCGCGAGCACGTAGGGGAGGTCTGCGGTACTCACGAAGCCGAAGCTACGCCGGGATTCCGGTGCTTGTGCGGGTTCTCAAGGAGCGGAACTCGCCGGGAAACGACTGGACAGCACCCTCGGCGTACTCTTCTGTCCATTATGGACTTCACCGGCGCTCCGGAGTGTCGTGTCCGGGCTTCTCGCGTTTATTCCCGCCGTTCCACCTTCCGGAACTCGTTGCCACGCCGAGGAACCGGCGCGTACTCGTCGTGCAGGGGGACACTGACGAGAGGGACGGACGATGCCGGTCGAATTCCTGGGTATCGGAGGCACCAACGACGGATCGGAGACACATCCGCGCTCCGGCGGCGTCTTCGACAAGGACTACACGCTCCGCCTCGCGCGGGCACACGAAGACTTCGGCTGGGACAGGGTCCTGTTCGCGTACGGCTCCAGCGGACCGGATCCGGCGCAGGCGGCCGCGTACGTCGCGGCGAAGCTCGACAAGCTCCAGATCTTGCTCGCGCACCGGCCGAACGTCTCGTACCCGACGTTCGCGGCGAAGACGTTCGCGACGCTGGACCAGCTCTCGGACGGGAAGCTCACGGTCCACTTCATCACCGGGGGCAGCGACCACGAGCAGCAGCGCGAAGGCGACTACCTCACGAAGGACGAGCGCTACTCACGCACGCGCGAGTACATCCAGATCGTGAAGAAGGCGTGGACGTCCGAGGAGCCCTTCGACCACGAAGGCGAGCACTACCGTTTCGCCGACTTCGTCCTCGACGTCCGCCCGGTGCAGCAGCCACGCCCGGGCGTCTCGTTCGGCGGCTCGTCTCCGGCGGCGTACGCGGCGGGTGGGGCCGAAGCGGACATCTTCTGCCTTTGGGGTGAGCCCCTCGCCCAGACGGCCGAGCAGATCGAGTCCGTCAAGGCCGCGGCGAAGGCCGCCGGCCGGACCGACGTCCCGCGCATCCAGGTCGCGTTCCGCCCGATCATCGCGCCGACCGAGGAACTCGCCTGGGAGAAGGCGCACCGCACGGTCGACGCCATCAAGACCCGCACGACCGGCGGCAAGCAGCTGACCCGGCGGCATTCGCTCACGAACCCGGAGAACACCGGTTCGCAGCGGCTTCTCGCGGTCGCCGCCGAGGGCGAGCGGTTCGACCGGGCCCTGTGGACCCCGACAGCGGCCGCGACCGGCGGCGCCGGGAACTCCAACGCGCTGGTCGGCACGCCCGAAACCGTCGCGCAGGCCCTGCTCGACTACTACGACCTCGGCGTCGACATCCTCTCGGCGCGCGGGTACGACATGCTCGGCGACACGATCGACTTCGGCCGTCACGTCATCCCGATCGTGCGCGAAGAGGTCGCCAAACGCGACGCCGCGAAGGCTGCGTCGGCCAGGGAAGTACTCGCTGTCGACGGCTGAGCCGTTCACTCCACCGGATGGCGGGCCCATCATCCATTCGGCCCATCATCCGGCTTCTCCCGGTAGCGCGTCCAGCCGCGGACAATGCTCGCGCAGCGGAGTCGTAGCGGGTTTCGGACACACTCCGCACACGCGTGGCGGGGGCTTCCGCATCTCGTCTCAGCTGAGCCTTCTCACCCGGGCCGACGATGCGTCCATGTCCGATTTTTCCCGCTCCACGGCCCGAAACGACCGAAAGCCGCAGGTCTGGTCCACATTTCCGGTGAACGGGACATTTTCGCGGATGGCCGTCCATCCACGAAAAAGATCTCCGACTCCAGAAACCCGGCGAAAGAACCTAGCCAATCACCAACAGTCAGGAGACACTTACGTGAACGAATGACGCTTCGTGACGAGCTCGTGACCGCGTTACTCTCGGTCACGAGTTTGTCGCGTAATAAGGACCCTATTGGGGGCAACATGGCTTCGGCCGGACGGGTCACTTACCGAGAGGTGTTCGGTGTAGCCGAGTTCCGTTCGCTCTGGTTCGCCGAGCTGTTCTCGATCTTCGGCGACCAACTCGCCAGGGTCGCCCTCTCGGTCCTCGTCTTCACCGAAACCCGCTCCGCGACCCTGACCGGTCTCACCTACGCGCTGACCTACGCCCCGTCGCTGCTCGGCGGCATCTTCCTCACCGGTTTCGCGGACCGCTTCCCCCGCCGGACCGTGATGGTGGTCGTCGACCTCTTACGGGCCCTGCTGATCGCGCTGGTCGCGGTCCCGGTGCTGCCGTTCTGGGTCCTGTGCGTCCTCGTCGGCGTCGTCTCGCTGCTGAACCCGCCGTTCAAGGCCGCCCAGCTGGCCCTGCTGCCGCAGATCCTCGAAGGCGACCGGTTCGTCGTCGGCATGGCGATCCGCAGCATGACCGTCCAATCGGCGCAGCTGGCCGGATTCGCCGGCGGCGGCCTCCTGCTGACCGCGCTCGAACCCCATATCGCCCTCGCGCTGGACGCGGTCACCTTCGTGATCTCGGCGCTGTTCGTCCGGTTCGGGCTGGCCACGCGCCCGGCCGCGGCGTCCGGCGAGAAGCGCAAGTCGTTCTTCGCGTCGATCGGCTCGGGCGGGAAGATCGTCTTCGCCAGCGCCGGACTGCGCTCATTGCTGCTGTTCACCTGGCTGATGGGCCTGCTGCCGGTGTACGAGGGCATCGCGGCGCCCTACGTCGCCTCGTCGGGCGGCGGATCCGAAATCCTCGGCCTGCTGCTGGCCGCCGACCCGATCGGCAGCGTGATCGGCGCGTTCATCTACTCGCGCTGGGTGCCCGCGCACGTCAGACCCAAGTTGATCGGGCCGCTTTCCGCGCTGACGGCGATCCCGCTGCTGCTGTGCTTCCTGCAGCCGGGTCCGTGGTCGTCGATCGTGTTGTTCGTGGTCTGCGGAGCCTTCGGCACGGTGGCGCTGATGCAGGCGACGGCGTCACTGACGCTGGCCGTTCCGGACGAGAGCCGGGCACAGGTCATGGGGCTGTCGAACACCGGGCTGACCACCACGATGGGCGTGAGTCCCCTGATCGGCGGAATCCTGGCGGATCAGATCGGCCCGCAGTCGACCGTCGGCGTCTTCGGGCTTGCGGGATTGCTGATGACCGTCCCGCTGGCGCTGAGCTGGTGGCGGACCCTCAGCGGCGACCCGGAACGGTGGCAGGAAAAAGACGCCGCACGCGCAGAACATTGAGGTGTTCCACGCGTCGGCCCGCTCGCGCGGCCTTCCGGCGCGCGCTCCTGCTCACTGATCCCTACCGGCCATCGCTGGCACCTTTCCCTCGACCTCTCAGAGAAAAGTACACACCTAGGGAGCTTGTCGACAGCCCGCAAGTCGGTAGAAGCTGTCCGTAAGTAGGGGGTTTCGGAGAATGACGCAAGAGTCAGGGGGAAAGATGATCACATCGGAGGAACGCGCTGGACATCGTTCGGCTCTCACGGTAGCGACGTGGGAGCTGTGGAAGAGGCCTAAGAACTGGATCGCCTACACCGGGCTTTCCGTGGCGACGATGCTGGCACTGACGGGGGTCTTCGCAGCATCCATCGCCATCACGTCTTCGCAGGTCCTGCTCTGTTTTCTGCTCGCGGGGCTCGCCATCGCGCACACCGAGGCGACCCGCCGGATCGAGCGGCAGCGCCGCAGCATGAGCGTCACCCCGCACATCAACATGACCTCGGTCTGGGTGCTGCCGGGCGCGATTCTGCTTCCGCCGCAGCTGACCGCGCTTCTCGTGACAGTGATCTACCTGCACCTCGGATACCGCAGCTGGGCCGGTCTTCGCACGGTCAATCCCCATCGGACTGTGGCGAACGCCACATCGATGACGCTGACCGCGTTCGCCGCTTGGGCGGCCGTGCAGGCCGTCGGAGCCGACGCGGCGTCGGTGACGTCCATCTGCGCCGCGAGCCTCGCCTTCTTCCTGATGAACGCCGTCTTCACCGGCACCGGCCTGTACTTCGCGGCGCCCAAGCAGGCGACCGCCCAGACGCTCCTCGGCTCTTGGGACGACAACATCCTCGAAGCCTCCACCGTCTGCATCGGCGCGCTCGTGCTCGCCGTGCTGCCGCATCAGCCGGTGCTCGTGCTGCTCGTCTTCCTGCCGCTCTACCTGCTGCAGCGTTCGGTGCTGATCAAGCAGCTGGAAGAGCTCGCGACCACCGACCAGAAGACCCAGCTGCTCAACGCCACGACCTGGCAGCAGGGCGCCGTTCGCGAGATCGCCCGCGCCGAGCGCGAGAACGGCCAGTTCGGCACGCTGATGATCGACCTCGACCACTTCAAGAGCATCAACGACACCTACGGCCACCTGGCAGGCGATGACGTGCTCAAGGGTGTCGCGGCACTGGTCAAGACCGAAACGCGGGCGCAGGACCTCGCCGGCCGCTTCGGCGGTGAAGAGTTCGTCGTGCTCCTGACTTCGTCGACGAAGGAGGAGTCCGTCGCGGTCGCCGAGCGCATCCGGCAGCGGATCAGCGAAATGGTCATCAAGACCCAGGACAACGAGGGCAATCCCGTGGTCATCGAGCAGCGGACCGCGTCGATCGGCGTCGCGGCCTTCCCGTTCGACGGCCGGACGATCGACGAGGTGATGGCCTCGGCCGACGCCTCCGTCTACGCGGCCAAGCGCAACGGCCGCAACCGGGTCGTGTCCTCACCGGACCTGGCGACGGTCGCCGAAGAAGCCGAAAAGTCCCTGGAAGCCATCGCGGCCTAACGCAGCCTCTCCATGACGTCGGCGGCCGTGGTCCGAAGGCGGGCCACGCCACCGACGGTGAATTCGGTGAGCAGGTCGATGAGCGCGTCCGCGTCGGGCGGCTCACCGTCCCAGCTCGCCTGGACGAGTGCCTCGGTCATCGCGAAGAACAGCGTGACCAGTGCCTTGTCCGCGCGACCGGAATCGACGCCGTGGCGGGCCCAGCGTTGCCTGCTCGCTTCGGTGTAGACCCGCGCGAGCCGTTCCCGGAGGCGGGTGAGGGCCGGATCGCCCATGCGTTCCGCTTCGCGCAGTACGGGGAACGCGTCGGGATTCGCCGCGACGAAGGCGAACATGTTGGCGTAGTTGGCGCGCGCCCAGAACCTGAGCTCGGGCTGCGAAAGATCGAGGGCGGGCGCGCCGATCGCTTCGAAAGCGCGTTCCTCGATATCCACCACGACCTGGGCGAACAGCGACGTGCGGTCGCCGAACTGCTCGTAGACGGCCTGGCGGGACACTCCCGCGCGCCGGGCGATCTGCTCGATCGTCGCGGCCTGCGCGCCGTGGACCGCGAAGACGCCCTCCGCCGAACTCAGCACCCGCGCGCGCTGCTCGCCGATCGGGAGTTTGCGGGGTCTCCCTCTCGGCGCCGGACTTGACATCGTGCGCCACCTCACTGACTCTATTTTTCGACACATCTGTCGAAAATGTTTGTGCTCAACGAGGAGCAAACATGCGTCCAGGATCCCGGCGCGGTGTTTCCGCCGCCGTCTCAGCGGCCGCCGTCGCGGCCCTGCTGACCTTCGGGGCACAGCAGGCCATCGCCGAGCCGTCTTTCTACGACCCCCCGTCGCCACTGCCCGCGGGTGCTCCCGGCGACATCATCCGGCACGAACCGTCCACGTTCTACGTCGATCCGGTGAAACTCATCAAGGCCGACGCGGACGTCCAGCGGATCATGTACCGCAGCACCGACACCCACGGCAAAGCGAACGCCGTGACCGGCACCGTCCTCACCCCGAAGAAGGCTTGGACCGGCGCGGGCGAACGGCCGGTCATCGGCTACGCGGCCGGGACGCAGGGCGTCGGTGACCAGTGCGCGCCGTCGAAGGCTCTGTCGGCGGGCATGGAGTACGAAGGCCCCTTCATCGCCGGACTGCTGCTTCGCGGCTACGGCGTCGTCGTCACCGACTACGAAGGCCTCGGAACTCCCGGCGTCCACACGTACGTCAACCGCGTCGCGGAAGGCAACGCCGTCCTCGACTCGATCCGCGCGGCGCAACGCCTGCCCGAAGCGAACCTGCCGGACAGCGGTCCGGTCGCGACCGCCGGCTACTCACAGGGTGGCGGCGCGTCCGCGTCGGCGGCCGAACTGCAACCGTCGTACGCGCCCGAACTCAGGCTGAAGGGCTCGTACGCGGGCGCCGTCCCGGCGGACCTGGCCGCGGTCGGCAAGAACATCGACGGGCACTACGCCTTCGGGTTCCTCGGGTTCACGCTGGTGAGCATGGACGCGGCGTACCCGGAGCTGAACATCCCGGCGGTGCTGAACGCGAAGGGTGCCGAAGCGTTCGAGAAGGTCAAGCAAGAGTGCACAGTGGACGCGATCTTCGGGCACGCGTTCACGCAGTCGAAGAACCTCACCAAAGACGGCCGGCCGCTGACCGCGTACCTCGGCGAAGAGCCGTACAAGACGCGGGTCGGCCAGCAGCTCATCGGAGCGCGGAAGCCGGGCGCGCCGACGCTGGTCGTCCACAGTGCACTCGACGACATCGTGCCCTACGAGCAAGGCCGGACCATGGCTCGCTCGTGGTGTGCGAAGGGCGCGAAGGTGCAGTTCTCGACTTCGCTGGTTCCTACGCACGTGGGCGGGGCGATTCGGGCCTTCCCGGAGGCTTTCGCCTGGCTTGAGGGTCGCTTCGCGGGACTGCCTGCCGTGGGGAACTGCGGGCTGTTCTAGGGGTCACCAAGCGCTATGAAGGACGCTTTCATTGCAAATTTTGCAATGAAAGCGTCCTTCATAGCGGCTCACTTGAGGCCGGTGGCTTCCGCGGCGGCGGGGTCCGAGTCGCTGAGGAAGGTGCGGCAGCGGTCGTACTCCTCCGTCTCGCCGATCTTGCCGGCGGCCTTGCCGAGGACGGCGAGCGAACGCAGGAAACCCTGGTTCGGACGGTGCGCCCACGGCACCGGGCCGTGTCCCTTCCAGCCCGCGCGGCGAAGCTGGTCCAGACCGCGGTGGTAACCGGTGCGGGCGTACGCGTAGGCGGCGACGGTTTCGCCGGCGTCGAGCGCCTTCTCGGCGAGGGCGGCCCACGCCTCGCTGTAGTCGGGGTGCTCGGCGGCGACGGCGGCCGGGTCGCTCCCGGCGTCCAGCGCCGCCTGCGCGGCGGTGTGCTCGGGGAGGTGCGTCGGCTGGGGGCCGAGGAGGTTCGTCATACGGGCCATTGTGCCGACCGCGTGTGACTAGAAGAACAGGCTCCCGAGAATGCCCCCACCGGCCAGCACCAGAGCGGCGACGAGGACCGCCGCGACAAGTCGTTTCGGCATCATGGCGGCACACCTTGCCCTGCTTCGCACGCCGACCGCAAATCCGCCACCCCTACGGGTGAACCCCGATTTTCGACCCCAAATGCCCATCCCGTGACCTGGAGCAGGGAAGATGGCCCGCATGACAAAGGCGACAGAAGTGACCGGGGACCTTTCGCCGGGTGTCATCCCCCGCAGCCCGATCGCCAAGACGAGGCTGTTCTTCAAACTTCATTGGCACCGCGGCGCGCCGGGACAGGCGACACCGGACTGGGTGCTGAACTTCTGCTACTCGATGTGGCTGGCCGCGTTCGCCTTCAAACTGGTGGGCTCTTCCTGGGACATGTCGTGGCATTTCATGTGGCTGCGGGACGACCTCGCCCCGCCGCACCTGATCAACACCGTCGGCACGGTGATCATCATGGTGCTGGTGGCGATCCACAGCTACACCGGCATGGGCGCGGACAGGCGTTCGCTGCGGTTGATGCAGATCGGGCTCGTGGTGTTCCTCATCGCGGCGCCGCTGGACGTCATCAACCACCGGGTCAACGGTCTCGACCTGACCGCGTGGAGCCCGTCGCACATGATGCTCTACATCGGAACGGGCATCATGCAGGCCGGCGTGATCATGGGCTGGCTGAAGTACGCCAGGCCGGGCAGGCTGCGCACCGGTGTCCTGATCGGACTGTGGGCTTTCTTCCTGGAGAACACGTTCTTCCCGAACGGTCAGCAGGAGTACGGCATCCTCGGCCTGCGCGCCTGGGAGCGCGGCGCGCCCGAGGCCGAACCCGAGCTGCTGAACTTCGCCGCCAACCAGATCGGGCATCCGGTCGACCAGGTGGCCGTCGAGTACTTCACGATGCCGATCGACGACTGGGTCTACCCGCTGTGGGGCATCGGCGTGATGGCGCTGATCTTCGCGCTGGCGCGGCACACGACCGGCTTCCGCTGGGCCGGGACGACGGTCGCCGCCGCCTACCTCGCGTACCGGCTGGTGATGTGGCCGCTGCTGCTCGGGATGGGGTTCCCGATCTCGGTCGTGCCGTTCTACCTGCTGGCCGTCGGTCTCGCGGTCGACCTGGCGTTCCGCATCGGACGGGGTCATCCGATGGTGACGGCGGGTGCCGGCGCGCTGCTGGTGACGGCGTTCGGCTACGGGAAGCTGTGGGTGCAGTCGCAGTTCCGGCCGTGGATCCTCGGCGACGCGCATACGGAGTCGGCGCCGCCGGTGGCGTACTGGACGGCCGCGATCTGCCTGGTCGGGGTCGGCGCGCTGTGGGCCGCCGCCGGGCCGGGGACTCGGGCGGTGGAGTCGCTGCTGGCGAAGCGTCGCGGGCGGACGGAACTGCCGGCCGCCTGACGTCTCAGGCCGGACCTCGCGCATGTCATGAGGGGTGCCCCAAAGACAAATTAATTAAAGATGGGGGCCCCCAACAAACACACCGCGCGCAACACGCCGGGGGGCATCTGGACCACCCAGCCCACCCACAAA